>CAYSKJ010000012.1:26552-36248 GCA_964431655.1 uncultured bacterium
AGGATTGAGGCTGTAAAACCGTTGATTGTGATCAGCTTGGTTCCCCGGGAGATGAATGCCCCGTCCCTGAAAGGAGAAAAGATTGTCATGTTCGAATCAAGCTTTTTGAAGCATCTTTCAAAGATTATTATCCCCGACATTACGAAATCCTGCTTTGCAATCACAAATGCAGAGGATTTCTTGCCCGGGCTGACGGTGCTCCTGGTGGTAATGTCATTAAATGCACGGTCCTCAAGGAGGCTTTCTTCTATGAACTTGTCAATCAGAAATAAATCCTCATTCCTTATCATAAAAATACTCCTTTTATTCTCTTAAAATGAGAAATAAAAATCAGTCGATTAGATTTTCCTCTTTCAAAAGCCCCATTATATGCTGGTAGGCCTCCTTGCCTTCATGAGTCCTGGTTTTGTTTCCGTCAAAAATCATGAAGTAAGGAATGGACCTGAGATTGAACTGCTTAGCGACAGGGCTTTCCCAGTCTATCTTTTTTATTCCCGGGCGGTTAATGTCTATTTTTATTACTGCAATGTCCTTCCTCTTCTCCCTGAGGCTGGCAAGAAGCGGGGCAATCCTTACGCAGGGAGGGCAGTAATCCGAGTAGAAATCCACTATGTTGATCTTATCGCTGTGAAGCAGATCCTCAAGCACTATTTCACCCTGGCCAGCAACTGCAGCAGGGGGGTCGGGATTTGGGACTTCGGCAGCCTTCCGGCAGCTGAAGAGCATAAAAAGCAGGGCAGATATGCTAATTATGCAGATAGATAGATAATCTGTTTTTCTTTTCACAATTTTCTCCAATCCAATATTTTATTTTTTTCCTGTTATAAGCACAAGAGGGTCATTTAAGCTTTTTGAGAAACTTGTCCCAGTTTATCCTGCCAGACTTGGCATCATAGCTCCAGTAGGTCAAAAGGCCCCTGCCCTTGATATAGTCAAAGGGCACAAAACCCCAGTATCTGCTGTCATAACTGTTGTCCCGGTTATCACCGAGAACGAAAATATGGTTCTCTGGGACTGTAAATTCATCAATGTTTGAATTGCCGGAAGCTATCCTGTTTAAGGGATTGGTCGATATTACATAGGGTTCATCCAGCATTTCGCCGTTTACATATACCTTATTGTCTCTTATCTTGACCCTGTCGCCGGGAAGGCCTATAAGCCTCTTTATGAAATCCTTGGTAGGGTCTTCCGGGAACTTGAATACAACAATCTCCTGCCTTTTGGGTGCCCTGTGATACAGGGGGAAGGGACCTTTCCAGTAGATAAATCTGAGGAAAAACAGCCTGTCCCCGTGCTGTATGGTATTAAGCATCGAACCTGTCGGAACCTTTGATGTCTGTATTATAAATGCCTGGAATATCAGAGCTAGAATAACAGCAGTAACAAAGGCCTCAAGGTAGTCCCTCAACAGTGAAAGCCGGCGTTTAGGCTCATTTTCCTTCATTGCATGCTCCTTAAATAGAATCGCTTTTTCTGGCAAGGGCCATTATACTAATAAAGGACAAAATTATCAAGTTCTTTTCTTTTAAATACAAGGCAACAGCCGGTAAAGTGCCTTAAATCCGAGTCAGCGCTTACTTCGACGGTCACATCATTAAAGGTGGCGGAATAGCTGTGTATCTCCAGCTCTTCAAAAAATGGCTTTTTAAAAAGATCAAAGCTTTTTGATATTTTACCCCCTAATACAATGACCTGCGGGTTGAAAAGATTAAGGACAGAGCCTATCCCCCTGCCCAGGTATCTCCCCATCCTGTGAAAAAGGTCTGTTGCGGCAGTATCATTTTTGCCTGCAAGTTCAGCTATTTTGCTTATTTCTATATCTTCGGAGACGGGAATACCCTTTTCCAGGCATTCAGCTATATAAAACCTCTTTAAGCTGAATCCCCCGCAGAAGGCCTCAAGACATCCCGACCTTCCGCAGCTGCAGACAGGACCCGGGGACTCTATGTTCATGTGGCCTACCTCAAAACCGTATCCGCGGTAACCTATGAAAGGCTTCTGGTCTATTATTACCCCGCCGCCTATGCCTGTGCCCAGGGTAATACCTATGAACGGCGATGTCCTTCTGTCATACCTGGCATACTCGCCCAGGGTGAAACTCAAGGCATCATTCAGCATTGACATGGGGCACTGATAGTTTTCGCTGATGTCCCTGAGAAGGTTCTTGCCGTTCAAGGCAGGCAGATTAGGTGACTGGGCTATGGTAAAATCCCTGTTGTCAATAAGCCCGGCCAGGGATATCCCAATTCCAGATGGGGGCCTGCTGTCAAGTCTGGTGATTATCTGGTCCGCCAGGTAGTTCATTACTGTGGTTATCTTTGAATAGGTGAATGTGTTTGAAACCTTCTCATACATTATATCAAGGCCTTCCAGCGGCTTCAGCGTCCCGGCGTTAAGGGCTGCAGCCTTTATGGAGTTGCCCCCTACATCCAGTGCAACATAGTATTCCATAAGCTTCCCCTGTTAAAGTATTAGATATAATTCTTTCTACCTTTATATACCATGAAGGGAAGTTTATCAAACAAGATTTTTTTATACCCCTGCATAATGAATCTTTGGGTTTTATCAAAAGAGGTGTTCTTTTTTTCTTGAAAAAGCTCTGTTAAATAAGATAATCACTTCCTAATGCTAATAAGCCTATAATAAAATATACGGAGGAAGATATGGCCATTGTAAATGCATTAAGATTTGACAAATCTTCTGTAGGGATTATCGCTGATGAAGAATACTGGTTCCTCGGCAGAAGAAAAAGCTATTTTCAGGATACCCTTCAGCACCTTACTGATGAGGAAATTATAGAAAAAACAGGTATAATTGCTGTTTACGGGGGAACGGGGACACCTTCCTTTCATTGGGATATAATAAAGAAAAGCAGGGCAAAGATAAAAGAGGAATTTTCCAGCAGGGCAAAAAACATAAAAACAATATATGACATAAGCAAGATCGTTCTGGATGTTCTTCAGGAGGTGAAAAGGGACAGGATCAACCAGAAGCTTAAATTCATGTACGGTTTTACCATAGATGACGTCAACAGGGGTTACTTTGAGTTTGAAGGCAAAAAATACGATATAAAACAGAAGAAAATAAAGGACAAATCTCTGGGTTTAGTAATGGGAAGCGAAAAAAGCTTCCTTACCAATCCCATACTCCAGAACAAGGCTGTAATATGCGGATATGACCAGAAGGATGGTGTGTCAATGTATTATCTCAATTCAGAGAATTCTGTCATGTCTTTTACATCCGGGGGATATGAGGCCATCGGACCGGGTAAATATGCATCAGGCCTGGCCTTTGCTGAGTTTTTCCAGGGTATGCCCCTTTATAAGAGAAGGGAGGGCTTTTCCAGGATAGAGGGCATGATACAGCTCATTAACTCTGCCATCATGGCTGCAGACTACTACAATGAGGTGGGCGGCCTGTTTAATATCATATTCATTGACGGCGAGAAGAAAAATCCCGGGGACAGGATAATAGAGGTCTTTGACAATAAGGGCAAACTGGCCAGCGAGATTGTCAGAAGCTTTAAGCTCGGCATGATAACAAAGGAAGATACCGGTCGGCTGATAGATGAACTGATATTTAAGGGTGCGAATATAGATTTACTTGAGGAACAGCTATACAAGTCATCCAAGGATGCGGATAAGCTTGAACTCCTGCTCAGGGGTTACAAGGAAATGGAGCTCTGCGACCAGGAACCCGTAAAACAGGCAAAAGAAAAATCCAGGAAGGGAAAAGGAGAGTAACATGACATCTATTAATGCTATGAAATTTAACGAGAAACAGGGCATACTTATCTGCGATGAATCCAGGGGCTGGAACCCTGAGGCCATGAAGCTCCAGACCTCTGACAAGATCAAGCCTGTTATCGATCCTGATATAACCAGGGAAACAGGCCTTGTAGCCTACTATGGAAACACAGGTACCTCCTCCATAGGCGATGAGCTTAAATTTTCCATAAAACAGGCAATATCAAGGAGGTTTGAAGAAGAATCATCCAGGAGGTTAGCCCTTCCCAAGGATTTTCTTACCATTGAGCAGATTGCATCCCTGGCTTATGATATACAGATAAACATGAAGCGGGAGCACATTGATGAAACCCTTCTGGGAAGGTATGGATTTTCAGCCAAGGACTTCATTTCTGGCGGATATACCAGGGATGGTCAGAAGATAGATATCAAATCCGAGGAGATAATAAATACCGTAGCTGACGACCTTATCTGGAACGGAAGAAAGGGCGAACCCACCCCGATATTCCTGAATGCAGGCATTATAGCCGGTTATGAGCCCAGGGAGGGTTTCAGGATATTCCACCTCAGCCTCATTGATTTCAGCTGTGAACCGGTTCAGGAGCTGTTTTTAGGCGATGGTTCAGGCAGGGATATGACAACGGTAATATTTACCGAACACTCCAATAAGAAAACTGTGCCTGAAAAGAGGGGCAATATAGATGTAACCGAGGGAATATTTATTGCCATCAAGGCTGTAAACGCAGCAGCAAGGCATGACTTGGGTGTCGGCGGCCAGTTTTCAATAATGTATGTTGACGGAAACCAGAAGGACAACCTTAAAAAGACCAAAGAAATGTCCGACAAGAGGATAAAACTCCTTTCAGAACTGGTAGAGGCAAATTATTATGAAATTATAGGCAGGGATATCTGCTATTTTGCTATTGAAAAGATCATACTCGAGGATAAGGATTTTTATACCACATATGAACAGGTTAAGAGCAAGATAAAGGATTTTAAGAAATTCTCCCGATTCCTCAGGGGATATAAGTTCAAGATGTAAACTGATCCCGGGGGCGCTTTTAAGGGTGCCCCCGCTTTTCAATAAACATTGATCCATCGCCTAATTTTAGAGAGGTCTGTCTCCTGTGGTCTGCACTGAAAAAATCCGGGCTGTTTTATTTTGGATATGCTTTATCTCATCGGGATTATCATTTCTGTTCCTTATGTTCAACCTTTTTTCACTGTGTGAAAGTATAGACCTGTATCTTTTTAAGATCGGCTTAAGGAACCTGTCCAAGCTTGCCCAAAATACCCTGCTTATTACAGTTGCGGCGTATCTGATATATCCCCTCAGGTTCAGAGAAAAATTTTTGTATTACAGGCCGATGATTGTCACAGTTCTGATATCTCTCCTGTTCCTGATACCTTCCGGAATTCTTTCAAGCCGCTATACCCCCGGCAAAGGCCTGACTAAACTTATCGGGTTCGGCAGAAATACACAAAAGCCTTTTCTACCTGAAATTTATCAGCTTAAGCCTGCCATGTCCTCAAAATACGGTTATGATGGGCAATATTATGCCCAGCTGTCTATAGATCCCTTTTTAAAACAGGATAAAACAAAAGAAGCGCTGGATCTGCCCCAGTACCGAGCAAGGCGCATAGGGTTGCCTTTTCTGGCGTATTTTCTGGGCATGGGGAAACCATGGCAGATATTGAATATCTATTCAGTATTAAATTTTGTATTCTGGATTCTGCTGTTTATATTTGTTATTAGATATGCGGGGGTTAAAGACTTCAGGAGTCTGTTCCTGGCAATGGCCATGCTCTGGTCTACGGGGACACTGGTTTCCCTTGAGAGGGCTCTTACGGATTTCCCTGCAGTAGTTACGGCAGTTGCAGCAGTTCTTGTTTCAGGCCGGTCATGGATAATAGCAGGATTGCTTTTCAGCTACTCAGGACTGATAAAAGAAACATCTGCACTAAGCTTCCCGGTATTGATTGAACCAGGTAAAACCAACAGAAAGAGACTGATATTATCTCTTCTGGTATGCATAATTCCCCTTTTAGCCTGGTATGCTTATATATATCTGCGCCTGGGCAGTTCCAGCGGGATGGGAAGCGGTAATTTCAGCCTTCCCTTTTATGGATTTATCATGAAAGTTAGCAGTGCTGTAACATATCTCTCCACAGGCAGAGAAGGAATTCTGGGCATCCAGCTGTTATTTGAGTTACTCTGCCCTTTTTCACTGCTGGTCCAGGCATTATACCTGGCTTTTTCCCGCAGGTATGAATCTGCTGAATGGAGACTGGGAGCAGGTTTTGCCTTTCTTTTTGCCTTTCTGGGTTCTGGGGTATGGGAGGAGCAGAATGCTTATGCCCGTGTCCTTCTTCCCCTGACCTTCTCCTATAATCTGCTTATTTACAGGTATGAAAAGAAAACCAGGTTCGCACTGTTTTTCATTTCAGGAAACGTCGGCATGTTCTGGCTGGCATATATGTTCTTCATATAGCCGTCCCAGGTCGGATTCTGAGGCTATTCCGGTTTCAGGCCTTTTGATAGCTTTTCATAGGCTTTTACCAGCCTTTTGAGTATCCTGACAGCTTTTGTTTTAATTTCCTTGTCATCTATTTTTCGTATTTTATCTGGATGGAACTTGTGTATCAGTTTATTGTAGTTCTTATCCAGCTGGCTTCCGGTATAGGATGTTTTCAGGCCCAGCAGTTTATAGTCATCAATCATGCCAAGGTTTTTATAAACGAACTGTATGTCTGAGATAAGAGAGTCATCATCTCTGGCAAACTTGTAGACCCTCTCTACTATGCCGCAGGATATGAAGCCGAAAAGGGTCTTATAGGTAAAATAATCCGGCAGGCTTGAATGATTGCAGATAAACTCATTATTGTTCCTTCCGTTGATAAGTTCCAGGATCTGGAGTTCTTCAGAGTTAAGTTTAAGCTCCTGGAAGCGGAATATCGGGTTGGTCGAAATGCAGTATACTGCACTGAGGTCGCCTACGACCTTCCTTATGGTGTCCCACTGACCCATTCTCTTAACGCCGTTGAAAATGAGACTCCCCGTAGAAAGCTCAATCCTGATGTTCTCATGGGGAATGTCCTTTTCATAAAAGCAGTAGTCACCGTCAGCAAAGCTGAAAAGGCTGTAAATTATATCCTCAAGATGGTTTTGCACGGCTTTTACCAGTTCTTTTTCGGATATTGCCCCCATTTTCAGCAGGGTCGTGCCTATACGGCTGTCTTTCTGGCTGGCGATGCTTTTTTCAAGCTCTTTGATTGTTATAAGGGAGCGTTTAAGGCAGTAGACTCCGATACGGTCATTAACATCGCTGGATACCGCAAAAACTATCTGTCCGTCCTGGAATAGAACCTTTTTTATGGTGTTCTGCCTGATTATCTGAAGGATTCCTGTTTTCTGAGTCTGATAAATGGACCTGAATACAGCTGATATGGGAATATCAGTCAGGGAGCCTTTTATACTGCTTTCCATAAATAGATATTGGTAAATTTGCACCGGGATGTCAATAAAAATTCTTATAAGGAAGTGTGCGGGAATTATTGACAGGGAATAATAAATTTTATCATGGTGAAAGATAAAAATGTTTCTTGCAAATATTGTTTTGCTCTATTATAATCTTTAAACTGAGAAGTATTGGTTAAATACATTTTTACTGATTATGGAGTATTTTAATGGCTGAGATATGCTACCGGGACAAACAGGAAGAACACGTGGTAGCCCTGGATAAGGATACCTTCGTGATTGGTAGAAGCCCGAGCTGTGAAATATCAATAAGCTCTGAAACAATATCAAGAAGACACGCAAAACTGGAAAGAAGGGATACCAGGTTTTTCATCACAGATCTTGGAAGCAGGAATGGTGTTTACGTAAATGAGGAGAAGATAGTAGAAACAGTCTTGAAGGACGGTGATTATGTCAAGCTTGGTGTTTTTGAGTTTACCTTTTTAGATAAAGAGGCTGTCGCTGTAGAGAGCAATAAGACAATACAGCAGGAGCAGAAAACAATCATGCTTGAGAACCCCCTGGAAAAATTCATTCTCAAGGATATTCCTGTTTCAGAGGATACCTATATCGAAAAGAAAAACAGCACTAAAATAGAATACAAAGAGAATGAAACCGGTGCGGAGATAACCGAAAAAGAAGAAAAGGAGACTGAAGATTATCAAACCCATGATCATCTGCCAAATCTCCTTATTTTCTATAAAGAGAAAGCCTTCAGGGCTGTTATCAGAAAATCCCTTTCTGTTGTCGGTAAATCAGCTGTATCAGATATACCCATTGATCAGGAGGGATTTCCTGAAACTGCCTTTATAATTAAAAATGAAAAGGGAAAATGCTTTATCATTGATGAGTACCAGACCGGAGAAATCCTGTATAATAATGTCCCGGTCATCCATAAGAGACTCTTTGACAAGATGATATTCACTGCTCAGGGTGTTACATTCCAGTTCATATCAAATAAAAAGGGCATGGATTCTGTTTTTGAAAAGATATACGGTGTTTTCAGGTTTATTATAGAGAAACCCCTTATTGGCCTGGTATTTGCCGCGGGACTCCTTATTCTTTTTTCTCTTCTGCTTGTAATCCTACTAATTTAAAGGTATATTCTATGCTTCTTGAAAGCGAAACAGGAAATGAGATTTCTGATGAGCTAATAGAAAACTACCAGGACTACCTTAAGAAAATCGCATATTTTATCAAGATATCCCTGCCTGATAATATCGAGATTGAAGACCTCGTTCAGTACGGTGAAATTGGGCTGATTGAGGCGGCAAGGAAATTTGACCCTAAACTGGGAGTATCCTTCAAGACCTATTCCTATTACCGTATCAGGGGTGCCATATATGATGGCCTGCGCACAATGGGTCTTTTTAAGAACAGGCTTTACAAACAGCAGGTCCTTCAGCAGAAGATAAATGAACTGATGCTTCAGGAAACGAATAATGTCAGTGTTGACAGCGGTCTGCCTAATGCTCTGGATAAGGTCGGCAGGCTGAAGGATATATTTTCCAATGTTGCAACCCTTATAACCCTTTCCTATGCTTCCTACATGGACAGCGAGGTGCAGAATGAAAACAGGGATTTAGTGAGTGAAATCGTATCAGCTGAAGCAAAATCCCTGATCCAGAATGCCATAGAACAGCTCCCGGAGAAGGAGAAGAAGGTAATAAAGCTGTATTATTTCAGTGAACTGACCTTTGAGGATATTGGCCAAAAGATGGGCCTTTCAAAAAGCTGGATATCCCGTGTCCATCTGCAGGCAATTAATAAACTCAAACAAAAGCTTAAGCAGAGTAATATAACAACATGTTGACACTTTTGGCCGATAATCTATTGTAATGCTATATAAGGAGGTGTTGCACCTATGGACCCTGTATCATCCAAGGCAGTTAATAAGACCATAAGCAGTATTGCTGAAAAGAATCTCCAGAATGAAATGAATAAGAGCATGCCTGCAGGACCCGATAAGCCCTCAAGTTTTGAACAGCTCAGGCTTGACAAGATCAATGAAATTCCACAGGATGCAGAGCTTAAAGTTAATGAGGCAGGCAACCAGAATGCAAAGGAAATTTCCCCTGCCCAGAGAGTCAATGAGAACAATCCGGTGGATGGTCTGAAAAACCTCACAGACAAGCTTGAGAAAAGCAATATAGAACTTGACAGCCTTGTCAGGAGTGTAATGCAGGAAGGCAGGTCCTTTTCCCCATCAGAGCTGATGGCCATGCAGGCCCAGATTTATCAGCTGACAAGGGAAATAGAGCTTACCAGCAAGGTTGTGGAACAGGCCAACCAGGGTATAAAAACCATGCTGAATCAGCAGGTATAAGGAGAAATACCTTGAGGAATTTATCTTTTTTTGTGGTTCTGGCTTTAGCAATAATGTTTTTTATATCCTGCGGTAATGCTGTCCTTTACCACGGCCTTTCCGAAAGG
>CAYSKJ010000013.1:0-35720 GCA_964431655.1 uncultured bacterium
CTTCATTGGGGGTTCTAACGGCTGTGAAGCAAAAAGAACCGTCCCTTTTGCTTCAGTCCCTTTTGCTTCATTTGCTTCAGGATTCGGCATTGGCTTTTCTGGTTATCTTTATTACACCGGGGATATTGAATATTTTGGGGATAAGCCTCTGGATCTGATTGGTATCCGTTATTTTCAGGTGGAGGTCTATAAGCCTGACATCATTTCCGTTTATGGTATCAACCTTGTTTGAGCTTTTGGATATATTGATCTTGTCATTAGCTATTATCTCAAGTATTTTCCTGTAAACCAGCATGTCATTTTTTGTTTCAATATGGAAAAACACATTGTAGAAGCCGTCATGGCCCTTAATGAACCTTACATTCAGGAGTTTTTCGTTTTTGAGGTTTAGGGTGTTTATGCAGTCCCTCCGGTGTATGGATATGATATGGTCGGATGTGATATACCCCACCACGTCATCCCCGGGTATAGGATTGCAGCATGCAGCTGTTTTGTACTTTATATCGGTCATGCCGTCTATCACAATTGTGTCATCCACATTGTCAAATACGGTGGCGGATGGAGTTTTTTCCTTCTGTGAGAGCTGTTCAGGCCTGTCAATAATCAGGTTTATTATCCTGTAGGCGCTGTAGGAGTTTTGTCCAATCTGCTCATAGAGCTGGTCAAGGCTGTCTATATTGAGTTTTAGCTTTTGGAAGACATCCCTGGCAGATTCTGTCTTTATCCATTTATTGAAATTGAGCTTGTTTTTCTTAAACTCCCTTACAATGATCTCTCTGCCCTTTTTTATCTTCTCTTCCTTCTCAAGGGAACGGAAATAGTGGGTAAGCTTTTTTCTGGCCCGGTTGGTCTTAATAATGGAGAACCAGTCTATATTCGGCTTCTGTGCCGGCGATGTGACCACTCTTACAGTATCGCCGTTTTTGAGTTCATAATCAAGGGGAACATAGTTTCCGTTGACAAAAGCCCCCTTGCAGTGAAGGCCCACATCGGTATGGACACAGAAGGCAAAATCAAGGGGCGTGGCCCCCTTGAGCAGCGCAAAGCTTCTTGTCTTGTCCGGTGTCCATATGTGGACAATATTCAAGAGCCTGTCTTTGTCTACTGAATCAGATGCCGAGCTGTCGTCATCCAGGGTCTCCAGCTGTTTTTTCAGGGTATTATAGAAGGCCCTGTAGCGAGGATCATTGGTATCCTTGTTTTTATATACCCAATGGGCTGCCTCGCCGTATTCAGCAATGAAATCCATTTCTTTTGTCCTTATCTGGACCTCAATGAGGAAACTGCTGAACTTGATACCCAGGTGGATGGAGCGGTAGCCGTTGGGTTTGGGGTTGCTTATGAAGTCTTTTCTACGGTTGGGTATATCCTCAAAGTTTTCCAGTATTACCCCCATGGCGATATAGCATTCATTTATGCTTTCCAGGATTATTCTTATGCCGTTTATATCATAAAGGTAATCGATATCTGTGGCTTTTTTGCTTGTCTTCTGGTAAATGCTGTAAAGATGCTTTTTGCGAAAGCTGAACTTAAAATCAGTTATATTATTCTCCTTAAGCTTCTGGGCTATTATATCTGCAGTCCTGTTCAGGGTGGCATCTGATGCCTGAATTCCGCTTTCCAGGGTTTCCTTGAGCTTACGGTACTCATCGGGGCTGAGTATCTGGAAGCTTAAATCCTCAAGGATTGCCTTAATCTTCCAGAGTCCGAGAATATTTGCTACAGCGGCAAATATCAGTATGCTTTCCTCAGCTATGGTCCTGTTTCTTTCCATGCTGTGCCTGTAACGGTTATCCACTATATTCTCCAGCATGACTATTCTGTTTGCAAAGGTTATGAACATGGAGGAAAAGCTTTCGGTCTTTGACATAAAGAAATTTATGAACTCCTTTTCCTTTATAATGTTTTTCGCCTGGTCAGAAATCTCCGCAAGAGAGTTGTATTCCTTGAGTATCTGCAGAATGCCGGGGCTGAAGGCCTCGGATATCTCTGTTTCTGAAATGTCCGAGAGGGTCAGTATATTGTGAAGGATGGCTGCAATTGTAGTATTTTCATCCGGAAAAAGCTCTATGATATAACTAGCTACTCTGAGATTATGCTCTATTATCTTGTTCTGGCTGTCAGATTTAAGGCCCTTTATTCCAGAAAGGGCCTTTTTCAGCATAAACAGTGCTTTATCGGCCAGCACAAGATTAAAACCGGGCTTCCAGGCTTTTATCTTTGCAATGAAATCATCAGCAGTAAAGGAGATATCAGGCATCATTTATCCCCCAGGGCAGTATAGACGATCGGTTTGTGAGACATAAATATAATTATATCTCTATTTTGCGATTTTTCAATTCAAAAAATAGGAAAAGGCGCAGTAAAGAATGGTACTGCGCCTTAATTTAACTTTTATATCTATGCCTTTTTCTTTTTTGAAAAGGTTTCTTCCCAGTCATAATAGACAGGGGCGGCGATGAATATGGAGGAATAGGTTCCGACAACAATCCCTATCAGAAGTGCAAAGGCAAAATTATGAATGACATCCCCGCCGAACAGAAAGAGTATGATTACTACCATCAGGGTGGTGAGGCTTGTAAGAAGGGTCCTTGCAAGGGTCTGGTTTATGCTGTTGTTGAGAATGTCCATAAGGGTGCTTTTCCGGTTGAATTTCAGATTTTCCCTTATCCTGTCAAAAACAACAATGGTGTCATTAAGGGAATATCCTATAATGGTAAGGATTGCCGCGATTATATTAAGGTTAATCTCCTTATGGAAGAACATGAACATGCTAAGGGTAATAAGCACATCGTGGACCAGGGCTACTATGGATGATACCGCAAACTTGAATTTGAACCTCCAGGTGATATAGGCCAGTATGCCTATAAAAACCCAGATTATGGCCTTAAATGCCTGAGACCTCAGATCCTTTCCGACCTGGGGTCCTACCATCTGGATGGATACAATGTCCACATCCACTTCAGGAAGGTTTTCCCGCAGGGCATCCACAATGTTTTTAGAGACTTCACCGAGCTTTTTCTCTATGTCAAGGTTAAAAACGTTCTGCTGGTCGGTAAGAGCCAGGGATTTCTCAAATCCCAGCCCTTCCGCGAAGCTGTCCAGTCTTTCATAGTCAATGGTCTCTGAGGACTGTATAATAAGTATATTGGGATTATCCCTGTCCTGGGTTACCAGCAGGGTATTCTCAAACTGCTCATTCAGCATCTGTGAGAGCTCATTGAGTATCTTGGCCTCGTCGGATTTTGTCCTGATGACTATATCATTGTAAACCCCGAGGTCAGGCTCGTCCTCATCGGATGAAAAGGTAGTTCCGTAAGCCTCGGAAAGGCTTTGTATGCTTGCATCAGCAAGGCCTATGGTACCAAGGATATCCCTGATCTTTACAACCTCGACCTTGTCGCTGAACCGGAGCTGAACCAGGGTGCCGCCGGCAAAATCAATGCCGTAGCGGAAGCCTCCCCTGGAGATAAAGGTAAAAAGCCCTGCAAATATTATGATGATGGAAATACCTATTGCATAAAACCTTTTTGAAATAAAATCTATATTTTTCCTGCTCATTTCTGCTCTCCTTTATATGCTGAGGGATTTAGGCTGGAATTTTGCCAGGATGAAATAGAATACTGTCCTGGAGATAAAGATAGCCGTGTACATACTGGAAAGTATGCCGATAAAGAGGGTGACAGCAAATCCCTGTATAGGGCCTGTGCCGAACTGATAAAGGGCAAAGGCGGCGATAAGGGTCGTCACGTTTGCATCCACGATGGTCACGGCGGCCTTGGAAAAACCTATTTCCACAGCCTTTGTAATGCTCCTTCCCAGCCTGAGCTCTTCCTTTATCCTTTCAAAAATAAGGACATTTGCATCTACTGACATGCCTATGGTAAGAATAATACCGGCTATGCCCGGCAGGGTAAGGGTGGCGCCGAAAAGGGCCAGGATAGCTGTTATTATCAGCAGGTTCACTATAAGGGCAAAATCAGCTATCAGTCCGCTGACCTTGTAGTAAAAAAGCATGAATACCAGGACCAGAAGGCCTCCAATTATGGAAGACCTTACGCCGAGCCTTATGCTGTCCCTTCCCAGGGAAGGTCCGACCGTCCTGTTTTCCAGTATCTTGATGGGGGCAGGCAAAGCTCCGGCCCTCAGTATAAGAGCCAGGTCCTTGGATTCCTGCTCGTTGAAATTGCCTTCTATCTGCCCCCTGGCATCTATCCTTGCCCGTATGACGGGAGCAGACTGAACCTTGCCGTCCAGAACGATGGCAAGGGGCCTGTCAATGTTCTCTCCCGTGAGCTGTCCGAATTTCCGCCCCCCTGTAGGAGAGAGTTCAAAACTGACGACCCACTGTCCCAGCTCGCCCCTGGTGGGCAGTGCATTTATAAGGTCTTCGCCGGTAACGGGGGTTTCCTTTCTAACCAGATAGTAGTGCACTATTTCCTGGCCTGAGCCATCAGTTCTGACCTGGGTCAGTATCTCGGTTTCATCGGGTGTACCGCCATCATGACGGGAAAGTATATCCTGGACACTGGGGCCCTGGTCTTCAACAAGGCGGAACTCCAGGTGGGCCATCTCCTGTATTATCCTTGCCGCCCTTTCATAATCCTCGATACCAGGCAGCTGGAGTATTATCTTGTCGCCCCGGAATCCCTGCCTCTGTATCTGGGGCTCAGCGACGCCGAATTCGTCAACCCTGTTCCTTATGGTCTTCAAGGCCTGATCAACGGCATAATCCTCCCTGGATACTATGGTGGTCTCCTTTATCCTGAAGATAACCTCATCATCCTTTTCCGCCTCACCGGATACTATATCCAGATCCTGGAAGTCTTCCCCGAGGATGCTGACAACTACCGGCTTCTGGTCAGGGGTCAGGAGCTTGACGACGAACTGCCGTCTTCCGCTTCTCCTGATATTTATAAAATCTATCTTTTTTTCACTCAGCCTTCTCCTGATATCGTTTAAGAGGTTCTCAATCTGTATATTAACGGCCTGTTCCGTGTCTACCTGCAGTACGAGGTGCACACCCCCCTGAAGGTCCAGGCCCAGATTCACCTTTTTATAGGGAAGGAGCTTCTGCAGAAACAGGGGGAGGCTTCCGTAAACATGAAGCCTGTCCACATAATCCCTGAGCTCCTTTTCAGACATCGGCCTGTTTATTGTAAACATGATGCTGGTTCTGTCCTCGCTGACATTCACAGCATATTCTCCGGCAGAAAGCATTAGCCTGCCTTTTGCCGAATTCTTCAGGGAATTTGAGGCAAGGGTAAGCGCGTTTAAATTGGTCATACCCTCAGGAAGGGGTATGGTCCTGTCAACATTGAAAAAAACGGTACTGCTGTCTTCATAGGTTTCAAAGCTCAAAGCATGCTCGGGCAGATATTCCTGCAGGAAAGGCGCAAAGTAGGGATAGACATTAAGCGAGGGGATGCAGAATAATATGACAGCCAGAATGCTTAATATCACAACAGGAATCCTTATTTTCAGATTGTATATATCCACAGTAGACACTCCTTATGATTATTTATTTTGGGTTTCCTCTGGTTTCTTCGCCAGAATTGCATTTTTAAGAAATGTAATCTTTACATTCTCCGATACCTTGAGCTGGATCTCATCATCGGTTATGGAGGAAATGGTGCCGACTATACCGCCCTGGGTTATTACCTTGTCCCCCTTCTTGAGACTTTCCAGCATATTCTTCATCTCCCTCTGCTTCTTCTTCTGGGGAAGGATTATGAGAAAATAGAACAAAGCAAAGATGATTACCAGCATTATTATGGGACTGCCCAAAAAATTTCCCGTTTCCATCATTAATTCTCCTTATATCTTTCGATTTATAGATTTTACTAATTTGTATGAAAATACCATTTTTTGTAAAGAATATTCTTTTCCAATTCTTTCTGAAAATACAAAAGAAACACATCCATGGATAAAAAAATTTCGGGGTGATATTGTGCCCTGTATGAGAAACAGAGTCAAGATATATTAATAGTCGTGCTCTTTTACCTGCCTGTAGTAATCAGTGAGAGTCCCGCTTATGATGTGCTGTCTTATGCTGTCCATGAGCCTCTTGTAAAAGGTTATATTGTGGAGGGAGGCAAGTATGTGATAAAGAAGTTCTTTGCAGATATAAAGGTGTCTCAGGTATGCACGGGTATAATGACTGCATGCCGGACATGGACAGCCCTCCTCAACAGGGCGGGTATCATCACGGTATCTGGCGTTTTTTATCAGCAGTTTGCCTTCAGGGGTGAAGAGATAGCCGTTTCTTGCATGCCTTGTGGGTATCACGCAGTCAAACATGTCAATGCCTTGCATTACTGAAAACACTATATCCTGGGGAAGGCCTATGCCCATGACATATCGCGGTTTTTCCAGGGGAAGCATAGCCTGGGTCATTTCAATGACGTGATACATCATTTCCTGTGGCTCGCCTACAGATACTCCGCCTATGGCATAACCGTCAAGGGCGAGGGATGAAATCTCCTGAGCGCTCTTTTTCCTGAAGCCCTCTGAAAATCCACCCTGCACTATGCCGAAAAGCAGGTTTTCAGAGCGCCTGGCCTTTACTGACCTTTCAGCCCATAGGCTGGTCCTCTCCACCGATTCAACCAGGGTCTTCTCACTGCTGTCATAAGGGATGCAGTGGTCCAGGGGCATCATGATGTCAGAACCGATAATCTCCTGGATATTTATGACATCTTCCGGAGAGAGAAAGAATTCCTCCCCGTCGATATGTGATTTGAACCTTATTCCCTCGTTTTGTATCCTGATGAATTTTGAAAGGCTGTATATCTGGAACCCTCCGCTGTCGGTCAGGATGGAGCCCTGGTATGCCATGAAGTTGTGAAGCCCCTGGTACTTTTTTATAAGCTCAGTGCCGGGTCTCAGGAATATATGGTAGGTATTGGAGAGTATCAGATCAAAGCCTATTTCCTGCAGCTGCTGGCTTGTCAGAGCTTTCACCGTACCTGCAGTTCCGACAGGCATAAATACCGGGGTCTGCACGGTGCCGTGCTTCAGTATAAGCCTGCCTGCCCTGGCTCTGCTGTCAGGGTCGCTGTATTCTATAAAAAAGTGTTCCACTTGTTTAATCCTTAAACTAAATTAGATTAGTGTATACAGCCGGTGATGAAATAAATCAACAATAAAAAAGACCTCCGGGCTTGCCTGCAGAAAGTTAAACATTTTCCCCCTCATTATTGTCCTATATAAATGGAAATTAAAAAATATTGACAAGTACGGTGATGTTTGATAAAAGAATAGTTTCAATGCGGAACGGAATTTAAATTAAATAACAAGGAGCGTTAATCATGAAAAAGAATATGCTGGCATTTATTCTGGTTGCACTGGTTTTTTCAATGGTACTGTCCGCCCAGGATGCAGCCGTTCTCTTCCAGGAGGGGAATACTGCACTGAGGAAAGGGGATTTCAACACAGCTATTGCAAAATTTAGAGATGTTCTGACCCTGGACCCGAATTTCTACTTTGCCTATCTAAACCTGGGTATTGCCTACCGCAGGCAGGGGAACCTGGACGAGGCTGTTCTTGCTCTTGATGAAGCCGGGAAGATATCCCAAAGGGATGAACGCTTTTTCGGCCAGTATGCCCATCACCTGGAACTCGGCATAGTATATATGCAGAAAAAGAGTACAGACAAGGCTATCAGTGAGTACAAGGCAGCTGTTGAAAAGCTTAAGAATAACAGCGATCCGAGAAACAAGCCCCGTTATGCAAAGGCCCTCGTATCCCTGGGTGAGATCTACTATTTTACCAAAAAGGATTACAAGGCAACCTATGAACTGCTTGCAGGACCCCATAAGTCAGGCATCAAGGATGCAGACCTTAGCATACTCCTGGCAAAATCGGCTGCAAAGCTCGGGAAGAACGCTGAATCTATTGAGTATTTCAAGAATTCAGGCATAATGAGCCTGGACAAGCTGGAAGAAAAAGACTTTTATTCCCTTGTTGAGTTCTGGACATCGGCCATAGCCCAGCAGGATGGAAACCTTGCCATATCCATAGCAAAAAAGCTTAACGATACGGGAAAACCTGCCAAACTGAACGATGATGCCATAATGTTCCTGGCAAGGTCCTATATCTTTGCCGGAAACCACAAATCAGCCGTTGATGCCCTGGACAAGGCAATAGCAGCCAATACGGACAAGCCGGCGGAAGCCTATAAGCTAAAAGGGATCGCCCATTTCAATTCCGATGATTTTGCAAAGGCCGAAAATGCCCTTAATACTTCTATACAGAAGGATAAAAGCGATGCTGAGGCTTATTACTATCTGGGCCTTGCTCTTAACAAGCAGGAGAAAAGAACTGAAGCAAAATCCGCCTATGAGACTTCCCTGAGGCTTGATCCCAATTATAAGGCAGCCAAAGAGGCCCTGGATATAGTTAACCAGCAGATCAGCCAGGATGAACAGAAGAAAGCGGAAGAAGAAGAGATACAGAGGCTCGAGGAAGAAGAAAGGCTGAGAAGAGAAGAAGCAGAAAGAAACAGAGGCTATATAAGATAAATCTCCATGGGCCGGGTGAAAGCATCCGGCCCTGCCCCCCCGGCATTTGTCCTAAATGCTTAACGTTTTTATGTCTATGTCATTCCCATGAAGTTCAATGCAGTTATAAAGGCCGTCCCTTATGCTGGGGCCCAGGACGAAGTGAATATTTCCCACCCTCTTATAGCATGATGTCTTCGGGTGCTTGTGCCCGTAAAGGACAAGGTTTACCCCCATATCACCGAGGTATGAAACAAAGGTTCTTGAGTTCCTTATCCTGGGCAGTGCCATATTCCGGATAAAGGTATCGTTTCTGTGGGTTATGGGATGATGGTGAAGAAGTATAATCTTGTAGAGACCGCTGTATTCCGGGTTTTTCAGAACATCCCTGAGCCACAGGAGCTGTTTTTTTGATACCTCACCCTTGGATGATATGGTTGCATATTCCAGGGCTGAAAGTGGCCTCTTCATCCCCTGCACAAAAGAGGTGGAATCAAATCCTATGACGCAGTATCCTGACTCCCGGAACACCTGTATATAGTTCCCCCGGGGGATATTGAAAAAACTGTAGAAGTTCAGTTTGTCACGGTTGGGGAGGTTGTCATGGTTGCCGGGTATTATGCTGAAGCTGGAATTCAGGCTGGCCTGCAGCTCCAGAAGAGCGCTCTTTCCCAGAAGAAACTCATTGTAGTTGCTTGTCTGAGTAAGGTCGCCGGTGAAGACCAGGTGACTGTAATCCTGCCCTTTTAGTGCATTTTTAAGAAGAAAAAGATTGTGGTTTTTTTCCTTTCTGGTGAAAAAAATCCTCATTCTTTTTGAGATATTGTAATAGGGTCGGAGCATGCTCCTCTCCCGGTATATCATATCATTCAGGTTGCCTGACAGGGAGAAAATATGGCTGTCTGATATATGCAATATTTTGAGGTTCATAATTTAGCTTCTCTGTTAATAGAATATTAGCATAAATAAAAAAAAAATCAAAAAAAATCAAATTAAATATTGACTCGCTATGATACAGTCAGTATATTTTTAAATGGAGATGTTTTACAGGAAGGAGGATTATGCCATGAGAATAATCTACAGCAAAGGCTTCGGGCTCGTTGAGGTGCTGATCGCCCTGCTGCTTTTTACAATAGGGATTCTGGCCATATCCAATATATTTCCCCTTTCTGTCAGGAATGTTGAAACATCCCAGGATATACTTATAGCCTCGGAGATTATGACAGGCACCATCGAGCTCCTGAACCAGCCCTCCAACCCGGTTCAGACAGCCCTTGCCAGCGGTGCCGTACAGAACACTTTTCAGAGGATAAGGGAACTGGAGGGCTTTATAGTTCCCAATATCGCAGGCTATAATGATAACTCCAATCCCCTGATACCCCGTTATACCAATTTTGAACGTCAGATACTGGTTACCCGCATGCCGGATGATCCCGACTACGGGCCGAGGGTCAGGGTTGTTGTAACAGTCAGGTGGACAGATACTACAGGCAGGCAGAGGACCATGTCCATGCCGGCGGTAATTGACCTGAACAAGGCTGTCTATCTGGGAGTTTAATCCCTCTAAATCAAAAAACCATAGGGGGTTATTTTTTTTATGGTTAGTCGTTATAAAAAAGGCTTTATGCTGGTTACCGTGCTTTTGGTACTGCTTCTTCTTGCAGTGCTTTCAGTCGGTATCCTATATCTTTCCTCCACAGGCATTCAAAGGACATCGGCCTATACTGACACGGGCATTTCCTATGTTAACGCCCTTTCGGGCGCAAATATGGTATCGGCTTTCTTCCAGACCATTAACAGGACACCGCCCTGGCCTGCAGGCGAAGAATTCCAGAACCTTCCCGCCGAGCTCCAGGCACCTTACCCCGTTTCAGTTACAGGAACCGATGGAACACCTGCAGTTATAGGAGAGTTTGAGGTTTTATCCATTGAGAGGCTCCTCGGAAGCAACGGACCCAATGTAGTTCCCCAGGACTTCGAGGTTATGATAGCCGGCAGGTCAGCAGGCCCTCAGGGTGACATGTCCAATGAGGTTCTGATGAGGATGCGGCTCAGGGTGGAGGCAGACACCTTTACCCGATGGGTTTATTTCCTTAATACCCACCCAAGCGATATATGGTGGATAGGCACCAATGACAAGGTAGGAAGGGGCACCAGGCTTCACGGCCCGGTCCATTTCAATGAGAAGACCAACCTTTACAATACCGCAGGCTGGTACTTCGACCCCGAGGACCCGATCTTCGTCTCCTGGGATTATGGAAGGACACCTAACCTGAGCGTTGTTGCCGACGGAAACTTCACCAATACCTTCCGCTGGGGTTCCAAGCCCCTGAACAAGTGGAACTATGATGAGCAGTACCGGGATTACCTCTGGGGTTCTTCAGGCAATCTCAATGAAGGATGGTTCGGCGTTGCAGGGTGGGCAAACCAGGACCTTGGGATTACCTACGGGGGGTGGAACCAGATAAACAACAACCCGGAATATGTCAATTTCCCGACCAGGGATGATACTGAGGCCATAAGGAACCAGATATGGAACGGGGATCCGGAATCAAAGCCTCCCCAGAATCCCAACGGAGGTTATCAGCCGGCACCGGATCACAATCCCGAGTGCGTTGTTATTCCAGATCCTTCCAGGCAGGACGGGGGCATATTCATCTACGGCGATGTGTCCATGCATTTTGAAGCACTGGATTCAGGCCTTACCGACGGCAATGGAAACAAGGTCTATAATAACCAGATAATTATTGAACAGCCTCCCTACCAGGCGGCTGTAAGCGCAAAGAACCTTCTTTTCCGCTGGACCATTGATATTGAAAGGGATGAAGAGGGAAACCCGGTTAGGATGACCAGGAGATTCTACAAGCTTACCTATAACAAGAACAACGAGATCTCCAATGTTGAGCAGGTTCCGGTTTTCAGGAATTCAAGCCAGATGGAAGAGATTTTCGACGGCCCCTTCAATGATGAGGGCCTGGGTATCTATGTTGACGGCAATATCGGCTGGATAGACAACGGGGATACCGATAAATTCTGGCTATCCCAGAAAGGCCAGGGTATAACCCTGTCAAACGAAAAGTCAAAACAGCAGTGGGCCAAGGACAGGAGCATAAGGGGGCTTTCCGGCGAGACCTACGGCAGGATTACCATCTATACATCCATGGATGTGGTTATTTCTGACAATTTTGTCTTCAAGGATTACCAGGTGCCAATGAGCCCTGATTTTACACCCTATGACTACAGCCAGGTCCAGTATGTAAACGGAATAGTTGCAAGGAATGTGGCAATATTTCCATTTTTCTATGATCCGGAGGACGGTGTATCCAGGAACTTCGACACACCCTTCTATGTTGATGCCGGCATAATCTGCACCGGCCTCAGCCAGTCAGGAGGTTCCAGCAACAGGACCCACGGATCCATGGGGAATATGCTCTATTTCAAGAATTTCGGGACTCCATCGTCAAATCTGCCTACGGCCCTGAACGGACCTGACCCGCTGGACGGGACCTACCAGAAGGGAAGATTTTTCCTCAGGGGCTCCTATGCGGCCAATAACAGGACAGCCTTCGGGACCATGAGCTCCACCTATCTTCAGGGCATGACCCACAGCTGGTATTATGACCTCAGGTTCCGAATCATGACTCCTCCCTTCTATCCCCAGGCAGGGCTCAGGGCAAGGATATTTGAACTTTCAAAGGTAAACTGATAATTTGAGCAGAAAATGCGTCATAATTGCGGGAATAGCAGTTTTACTGCTATTCCCCATTTTTTTGCACTCTGATATAATCATAGATGATGAAGGCAGGGTTGTTGTTGCCGATGAAGCACCTGTTGAAGAGGATGACTGGGCAAGCTTCTATGATGATGAAAAGCCCGAAGAAGAAATCAAAGGGCCTTATGTTGACCAGCTTGCCATAAAGATTGACGTTGTATACCCTGCAAGCTATGACCCCCTGAATGAAGCGCCTGAGATAATAATAAAGACCATCTCGCCCTTTTTCACCAACTGCTTTTTTTATATAAAGATTCCTGACCAGAACAGCTATGACATATTAAGCAGTTCTGAAGACCAGTCCCTCCGCAGAGAGGAAATGTCCGGAAAAAGGAAAATATACCACCAGCAGTTTAATGTAACAATCCCGAAATATTACCTGGGAGGGGATATAAGCTTCTACATCACAGCCACCAGCCTTATCGGCAGGGAAGCCAGCTTCGGTTCCCCAAAATCCCCGATACTGATAAAGGTGGAAGAAAGTGAGAAATGGATATCTACAGGGGTGCAGGTAGTATTTTTCTTTACGGTTGTGCTCCTGGGGGCATTGTTTATAAAAAAGGTCACAGGCCCTAAAAAAGAAGAAAAAAAGGCCCCGGCCCGCAGGAGAATGCCCCGGAGGCCTGCAGTAAAGAGGGATGAAGAATATACTGAGAGGGACAGGCTCCTCTGATACCCCCTCAACCTTTTTTACATTATATATTATGGGTAATAGGGTTTACCCAGCTGGTTGGTAGGCTTGTATGTCATTCCCTTTACTGTGATTACCGTATGGTGGGTTTCCTCCACATATCTGGCCAGGTCTGTCAGGGTAACCGGATCAATATCCGCCGGGCTGTCCTCATCGCCCCTGAGCATCTCATCGCTTCTGACAGAAAGCATTAATTCAACAACAACTGGAAAATTACTGTTGCTGAGAACCTCCCCTTTAAGGTCGCTGGTCCTGCTTCCGTCAAACATGAGGTAATCCACCTGCAGATTGGTGATATTGTCCGAGACTATAAAAACCTCCCGGTTGTTTATCCTCTTGGCAAGGTGCCTTATGGGGGTATTGGGGTCCCTCGGGTTGGGCTGGTTGCTCTCAAGGATAAAATACTCTATCTTCCCTGCATTAGGGCTGGTGCCGAGCAGATATACCGCTGAGTTTGAAAAATAGTTGCGGGTCAGGTCTCCTGTACCGAAGCTGTCACTGGCAATCTCAACAGTGTTTCCGCTTATCCTTGATATGGTGAACATTTCGGAAAGAATGCTGTTTGAGATGCTTGCGTACAGTATGGCAAAGACAGGCCTTTCAGCCGTACTGGCCAGATAGCAGGCAAAGTCCGAAGCATCAGCCACATCAAGAGTATTGGAGCCGGATACATAATTTACTGTCAGGTTCTGGGGACCGATGGGGCCTGCATTGGGATTGCACCCCAGTATCCCCAGCTGCTGGGGCGGTGCCATGGTAGTAAAGGCGATCACATCGGTTCCTGCAGGTATGGTGCCTATGGGGGTGCCGGACAGGTTTGAGACATTCTGGGAGGCTGTCAGATCATCATGGCATCCATTGGTGTCAAAACCGTAATTTATGCTGGTGCTGACCGGGTTATTGGGTATTACAATTCCCTGGGACACGTATCTTCCCGCCTCCTGTATATCCAGCTTCATGATGGAAAGTGCCTGGGTCACATTTATGCTGATATCATCAAGATTGCGCGAGACCTGGGTGGTCCTGAAGGAGCTTCTCATGGCAAGCATTACCCCGGCTGAGATAAAACCGAATATTACTATTGATATTAGAAGCTCTATAAGGCTGAAACCTGAGTTTTTTTGAAATTTCATCTTTAATTACTCCTGTTTTTTTAAACTTACAGTATTAAATATACAATGCAAAAATCAATAATTCAATTATTTTTGGAAATATTTTTTATATATTAAATGTTGATATTGACATTGAGGGTAAATGATATATATTTTATACTCAGAGGATTGTTTATTAAATTTAGCAGGGAGATGAAGAATGAAATCGAGAAAGAACGCCCTTACACTTGTGGAGGTGCTGGTAGCCATACTTGTGTTTTCCATAGGAGTTATAGCAGTAATTACCCTTTTCCCCTTATCCCTTCAGAATGTGCAGACATCCCAGGATCTGCTTATAGCTACCGAGCTTGCAGCTTCCACCGTTGAGTACTTCAACCAGCCTGTTAATGATATACAGGCAGCCATACTGACCAGCGCTATACTCCGGGGTTTCATGCCCATAAAGGATACGAACGCCGGGGGAAGGGCCATTGTACCCAATACGCAGATGTATGTCTATCTGGGGGATGAAACCCTCATTGAGCGCTATATAGGCTATGAGAGGGCTATAGATGTGCGCCAGCTCCCTGCGGATGCTGATTTTACCGAGAGGCACCTTTTGCGCGTTACCATACGCTGGAATGATTCACGGGGAAGAGCCAGGGAATTTACGACTTCCAGCATTATTTTTACTAATAAAAGGGTTTATAATTAAAATATTAACTGATTAAGGAGGTTAATTTTATGTGCAGTGATAAAAGAAAGGGCTTTGCCCTGGTTACGGTTCTGCTCATGCTGGTGCTTTTGCTTATTCTGTCCCTGGGGATTATTGTCAGCTCCTGGACAGGCATACAGAGGAGCTCTGCCTTCCAGGACAGCAATGTGAGCTATATTAACGCCATGACAGGTGTAAATATGGTAGTATCCTTTTTTGAAAGGCTTAATGACCCCCCGGAATGGGCCACATCAACAGGGGACCTGGGGGATGTCCTGCCCAGTTTCCCGGCTTCCCTGCGTAATGACTATACCCTGAACTACCAGTCATCCCAGGGCACCTATACCGCCGGGATTTTCCGCGTCCTGTCCGCCGAGAGGATAGGGGGCGTCGCAGGTGACCTGCCCCAGGATTTTGAGGTTGTGGTGGGCGGTTACCTTCTTGAGGACGGCAATCCTGTCAATGAATCAAGGATAAGGACCAGGATAAGGATTGCGCCGGAGATAGAGTTTGCCTATTTCATGCATGATGTCCCCAGCAATACCTTCTGGGTAAGCTCGGTTCCCACCCAGACAGTACCCACCACCCGTTTCTACGGCAGGGTCCACAGCAACGGCTCGGTAACCACGACAGCAGACGGCACTCAGTCCGTACTTAATCCCGAAGACCCGGTCTTCAATGACTGGGGCGACCTGGGCTATGCGTCCATTCTTTCAGTCTACAGGGGGGCTACCCCAAAGCCCCTTACATTTCACGGGTCAGGGATAGATGACTGGGATTTCTCTCCGGGGCTGTACCCCTATGACTGGGACCATCCCGAGAATCCCAATAAGGACTGGTACGGTCTTGTCGGCGCGGCCGACCCGGATTCCCGGATAACCTTCGGCGGGTTCGGCGGAAGCCCTACCGAGATAGACCTGGATGCAGACTATATCCCCTTCCCGACTTTGAACGAAGACCTTCGTACCCTTGTTTACGACGGGGATTCCAGCACCACGGTTCCCAAACCCCCCCTGGCCAGCGATTCTCCTGAGAGGGTTCTTATCCCCGATGCCTCCAGGCCCGAGGGCGGAATATTCATATACGGGGATTCAGCCCTTACCTTCCGCTCCGGAGACTTTGTGGGCCATGATTCGGACGGAAATGAGGTATGGAATACAATACTCACCGTTGAACAGCCCAACCTGAAAAATAACAAGGAGCTTCTGATATGGGTAATCGAGCTTGTAAGGGATTCTGAGGGCAATATTACAAAGGTTACCAGGGATTTTTACAAAAACAAGGTACTGCCCCCCAATCATATCCAGCACTATGAATACTCGGGCAATATAGGCCTGGGGGGCCTGGCCATCTATGTTGACGGCAATATAGGCATTGCTGAGCCTTCGCCGGGGACCTATGTAGGTATAAGCAATTTTGGAAAAAAACCCGGGGACGGTATAGCAAAAATCGAAGTCCCCTATATTGAGGACCAGATATTCAAGGGACTCAGCGGACAGACCTACGGCCTTCTTACCATTGCCGCATCCTATGATATACTTATTACGGGCGACCTGACCTATTCGGGCATTGTCGTTCCGGAAGACCTTGATGATTATACCAATGATTTCTTTAAAAACCTCCACAGCCTCAACGGGCTCATATGCAGGAATACCTTCGTGGTCCCTGAGCATTTTCTTTCAGATGCCCCCGACGTAAGGTCAAGGGAGGTCAATGCATTTGTCTTTGCCACCGGCCTTGATGTTTCGGACCCTGATCCCAAGACGAGGGACAGGGGGGTCTTTGCAAATATAGTTTACTACAACAATGTAGGCAATACCAAGGGGACAAAGATAGGGTTCTCCAACGGCAACTGGGACAAGATTATCCACGGCCAGATGGTTGCCAAGGGGGCTGTCATCAATTATGAAATGGGAGTAATGACCATTAAACAGACAGATCAGGACGGCATGTATGAGAGATACTACTTTGACAAGAGGCTGAGCATAATCAAGCCCAAGTACATGCCTGGAACCAACCAGGGCTCCCTGATCTTTGAATGGGTCAGGCTGAGCCAGGCGACATAAAGCGCCAGACCGCCAATGATAAAAAAAGGCCGGCATTATGCCGGCCTTTTTAATTTATCCTGTTTAATATCCTACGGGTAGTACATTACATCAAAGGCAGGCTTATAGACTGTCCCCATAACCGATATTATGGTGGTGTAGGTGTTTTCAAAATACCTTGCCCTGTCGGTCTGGGTCACACCGTCAATATCCGGGGGCGAGCCCGGGTCCCCTATTATCATCTCCTCTGAGCGGATGGTCATGTCAAGCTGTATTGCCGCCGGTGTGGCTGTAAGGTTATTGGAGGAAAGCCCGTTGGTGAAGAAATAGGTTATCTGCATATTTGTTATATTGTCGGCGACGGGGTAGATGTCCCTGTTGTTAACCCTCTTTACCAGGCTTCTTAAGGGGGTATTGGGGTCGCTGGGGTTGGTCTCGGTTTTTTCCAGGATGAAATACTCTATCTTGCCTGTATTGGGAGTTGAGCCGAGAAGGTATATCATTGAGCCTGAGTCAAAGCTGTTTAAGAGGGTGCCTGAGGAAAAGCCGTCACTGGCTATGTCAATCCGGTTTAACTGCATTCTGCTTACGGAGAATATCTCGCACAGCATTCCCGCGCTCATATCCATGATCATGGCATACATGGGCCTTTTTGCATCATTGTTGAAATGGCATATCATCTGGGAATTATCACCTACCGTCAGGCTTGAGGACCCGGTCGTATAAATGGCTGTTGTCGCCACAGGGTCTATGGGGCCGGTGGCGGGGTTGCACCCCGCTATGCCCAGCTCTGAAGCTGGCCTCATCAGGGCAAAGGCTATGGTGTCGGTGCCGGCAGGTATTGTTCCGAGCTGGTTTATACCGCTGATATCCATGACTGGCACAGCAACGGTTATATTGTTCCTGCATCCGGGATTATCAAAACCGCTGATTATCCGGGTGGGGTTATTGTTGGGTATAAAAATACCCCCCATGACAAAGCTCCCGGCAAGCTCAATGTCTCTCTTTATAAGTTCAAAGACGCTGTTGGTGCTCTGGGTCATGTCCCCCACATTCTTGGAGACCATGGATGTCCTGTAGGAGCTGGACATCGTGACCATGATGGATGCCGAGATGATGCCGAATAGCAGGATGCTTATAAGCAGCTCAACCAGGGAAAAGGCTTTCCGGTTTTTACTCACATTCATTTCTATTACTCCTGTATAAATTATTTGCATATACACTGTTAAAGATAATCCTTTACACTCAAAATTTCAAGCCTTTTTAATCAGGATTATTTATATTGAACTTTGCCTGCATAGGGTATATATTCCCCTTTTGAATTACTCTTTACCGGGGGCTGTTTATGGCTGTAGTTCAGTTTCTCCCGGCCTTCAGGCTGGGAGATGCCATAGGAAATTATACATGGCATATTCATAATATAATCAAATCCTGGGGCTGGGATACCCGCATATACGCCGAGTATTTCAGCCATGAGACTGCCGACAGGGCCCTTTTCTACAAAAAATACGAAAACAGCAAAAAGGATGAGGATATAATAATATATCACTTCTCCATAGGCTCAAGGATTACCGATTATGTTACCGGCCTTCCCTGCAGAAAGATCATGATATACCACAATATCACGCCGGCTGAATATTTTAAGGACTACAGCGCCATACTCTATGATGAGGTTAAAAAGGGGAGAAAGGAACTGCTTTCCATGAAAGGGAAATTTGACCTTTACCTTTCCGATTCCAGGTATAACAAGGAAGAGCTGGACAGGGAAGGCTTTGAGAATTCCCACGTGCTTCCCCTGATTATCAACTGGGAGGAGCTTTTCAATGTAAAGCCCTGCAGAATTTACAGCAAAATGTTCAATGACGGAAGGACCAATATCCTTTTTACCGGCAAAATAAGCCCCCAGAAAAAGATTGATGACCTGGTCAGGGTGTTTTACCACTATACCAGGGCATTAAACCGCAATTCACGTCTCATACTCATGGGTGACAAGGAGGGGCTTTTCTCCCATTATTATCTGAGCATACTGAATGCCATAGACAGGCTGGGACTGGATAATATAGTCTTTACGGGGTTTACGGATTCCCGGCAATGGGCTGCCGTATACAAATCAGCCCATATATTCCTTTCCTTCAGCGAACACGAGGGTTTCTGCGCCCCGGTCATGGAGGCCATGGCCGCAGGGATACCGGTAATATCTGTCGGTGACTGCGCGCTGAAATATACACTGGGCTACGGCGGTGTTCTGCTCGGGGAAAAGGATTATTTAAAGACCGCCTTTCTGATAAACAAAATCATGAAAGATGAAATTCTCTACAATGAAATAGTCAAAAACCAGTTTGACTGGTACAGGGAGTATACACAGCAGGGACTGGGAACAATTCTGAAGGGGTTTATAGAAAGGCTGTATGAGAATTAGGCAGTTCATACCCGTACTCCACAGGAACGATGCCATAGGGGAGTCCATAATCCTCTTCTCCCGCTTCCTGGATGAAGCAGGGATTGCCAATGAAGTCTGCGCCCTGGACAGCGACCGGGATGCGGAAATTAGCATCAAAGCCCCTGATGAGATAACTGAGGGGCGGGATGACATAAACCTTCTGCATTATGCCCTTCCCTCTCCTGTAACCGGGATTTTCCTGTCCCGGAAGGGCCGGAAGGTCCTTGTCTTCCATAATATCACACCGGCTTCCTACTTTAAGAAGGCGGATAAAAGGTTTGTGAATGTAATAAATGCTGGCTACAGGGAGATTGATCTTATCAAAGACCAGGTGGACCTGGCCATTGCTGATTCATCCTTCAACCGCAGTACCCTCGAGTCCTGCGGTTATAATAATGTAGTCGTTTACCCGGTTTTCATTGACTTTTCCAGGCTGGACAGGCCGGAGAAAAGGCCCCTGGCCCGCCACCTGGGCGATTACCTTAATGTCCTGGTGCTGGGAAGGGTAGCCCCGAATAAAAGGATAGAGGATGCCATCCGGGCCTTTAACCCCCTGAAGCTGAAGCTCTACCCTAAAAGCAGGCTGTGGATAGCAGGCAAGGCGACAGACCATCCAGACTACTACAATGCCCTGCTCAGGCTGGCATCGGCATGGGGTCTTACCGACATACACTTTACGGGAAAGGTTACAGAAAGGGAGCTTTCCACCTTTCTGCGCCATTCCACCCTTCTGCTTTCCCTCAGCGAGCATGAGGGCTTCTGTGTCCCGGTTCTTGAGGCCTTTTATTCAGGGATACCGGTGGTTGCCTATGATGCCGGGGCAGTGGCCGAGACCATGGGAGAGGGGGGGATAATTCTCAAAAAGAAGGATTTCCACGGGATTGCAGAGCTCATCTACAGGATAAAAACAGACAGCACCCTTGCATCAGAAATTATTGAGACCCAGAAGAAAAGGCTTGCCTTTTTTTCAATAAATGCCCAGAGAAAAAGGGCCGGCGAGCTTATAAAACTGCTGGAATTGCTATGAACATAGCAATTATTATCCAGAGATACCAGACCGGTCTTGCAGGGGGCAGTGAACTGCACTGCAGAATAATAGCAGAAATGCTGTCCAGGGAGCATTCGGTAACCATTCTGACCACCTGCGCCCGTGACTACATTACCTGGGATAATTTCTATCCTGCCGGTGAGAGCACTCAGGGCAAAATAAGGATTATAAGGTTTCCCACTGCAAGATCCAGGGACATTGATGCCTTCAACCGGTACTCAGAGGAGCTGTTTTTGAATAAGGAACGCTCATTGGAGCAGGAGATGCGCTGGATAGAGGAGCAGGGCCCCCTGGCGCCAGCCCTGGCGGATCATATAAAGGAGCATATCAACAGCTATGACATAGCCCTTTTCTATACCTATCTCTATTATCCCACAGTCCTGGGACTGGAGCATGCCGACAGGAGCATCCTGATACCGACCTTCCACCCGGAAAAGCCCGCTTCCCTGGGCATATTCAAAAATACCCTGCCCCGGGCAAAGGGCTATATATTCAATACCCGGGAGGAAATGCTGGATTTCAGGAGATACGGTTTTCTAAGCACGGACCGGTATATAATAGAGGGCCTGCCCGTTGACATCCTTATCGGCCTGAGCCGGGACAATGAAAGCCGGGGGCTTGAGGATCCGGGATTCGACCCTGAAAAAACCGCGTATTTTCTCTATTCCGGCAGGATAGACCGTCAGAAGGGATTTTATGATATCCTTGAATATTTCAGGCTCATGACCCGGCACGGAGTGTTAAGGACTGAAAAGCTCATAATAACCGGCTCCGGAGAACTGGAAGGGGAGATCGACTGCAGTAATGCTGTTTTCCTTGGCTTTGTATCGGATAACCTGAAATATAAGTTCATAAAGAATGCCCTGGCTGTCCTGGTGCCCTCCTACATGGAAAGCCTTTCCATTATTGCCCTTGAGGCCTTTTATTACGGCGTCCCGGTAATAGGAAGGCAATCCTGCGCCCCTGTCCGGGGGCATATACAGAAAGGCAGAGCCGGGCTCCTTTTCAGCGACTTTGACAGCTTCCGGCAATCGGTGGTCTCTCTGCTTTCCGACAGGCATTACAGGAAGCAGATGGGCGAGAATGCCCGCACATATGTCCAGAACCACTATAACGGTGAAAGGATAAAAAAGGCCTATAACAGTCTCTTTCAAAGCATTGCCACCTGAAGCAAAAGGGACGAAGCAAAAGGGACTGAAGCAAAAGGGACGGTTCTTTTTGCTTCACAGACAAAAGCACTCGGTAAAAATGCTTTATGCAATCCGAATCAGGAGATAATGAAGAAACCGTTATTGTATCATACGGAACATTCAGCAGGACAGTCAGGATAGAAAAAGAAGCTCTTTACAGGTTTAATCCCTGTTATTTTCTTCCAGATGCCATAGATTTTCAAATTATAAAGGAAAGGACATTTCTATTTTGTTTTGACACAGGCAAAATTAATTATTGAAATTTTTATAAAACACAGATATAATCCAATAAAAGGTTCTTATATATGAAGATAAGTTCTTCCTTTATTTTCCTGTTTATGGCTTTAGCTTTATGCCATGCTCTAATCTCTCAGGATGTGCTGACTGTCCATTATTTTCACCGCCCCCCCCTGTATGAGACTCTTTCTGACGGCAGTGCCGGGGGCTTCCTGATAGAAATAACCCGATTAGTCCTTGAGGATGCGGGGATTGAATATATATTTGAGGAGACCCCTCCCAAAAGGATACTGGAAATCCTGAGCGAGAATACCTTTTCCTGTTCTGCAGGCTGGTTTTTTACCCCTGAAAGGCAGGAGAAATATATATTTTCTGAAAGCCTGTATCAGGACAGGGAGAATGTCTTTATTATCAATACAATAAGCTGTTGTTCAGAATCCCCCGTCGACATAAAAACCATGCTTTCATCGGAGTGCGAACTTACCCTCGTGGACAGCTTCTCCTACGGGCAGTGGTATGATGATGCCCTTTTGCCATATCTTCAAAAAATAAACCGGGTGAATGTCATGCCCCTGAATATAATAAGAATGGTAAATGCCCGTAGAACCGGCTATACCATGACCTCGAAGGAGGAGGCCCTCTGGGTGCTTGCAAACTTTCCTGAATGCTCTGAAAATACAGCTGTTATAACCATTAAAGACGCACCCAGGGGCAATCTGCGCTATATTCTGTTTCCCGTGGAATTTGACCCCGAAGTGCTCCGGAGGATAGACAGCTCTATTGAAAGGATAAAAAAAAGCGATTCCTACCGCAGGATATTAAAGCCATATGAATAAAACCGGCAAACCTGTAAGAAGCCTGAGGACAAGCATTATAGTCTCTGTTATCCTTATAATGGCAGTGGCGTCAATCCTTTATTACCAGATTTTCTATTACATGGCAAAAGCCAAGGTAAAAAATGATACGAAGTCATCAGCGGACAATATATCCTCTCACCTGGCAGGAGTGATCATACAGCCCATGTATTCCTATGATTACAGCCTTATCAGGACAGTATGCGATTTATACAGCGGGATAGGCATAGTGGACGGCATCCGGGTATATGATGAAAAAAAAATTGCTGTCTATGAATCCGGTACAATTGATGATACTGCCAACAGCATAATAAAGGAGCATATGATATTCTACAGGGGCATTTACCTGGGCAGGCTTGTCATGGAATTCTCCTATGATAGCTCCATTAAGGCCAATAAGAAGTATTTCCTGCATACCTTCATCTATGTTATTGTGTATGTCCTGATGATATCTCTGCTGCTTGGAATTATCCTGAGGAGGACTCTCCAGGAGCCCGTTTCTATCTTCATAAAAAACATTGAAGGTATAACTGAAGGCGACTACCAGGCAAACCTCGACCTTGAATGTTTCAGGCACAGCGAGTTCCATATAATCGGCAGTAAATTCAATACCATGACAGACCATATAAAAAAGAGGGATGATAATCTCAAAGAACAGGCCAGACAGATATCTGAATCCAACCAGAGGCTCAGGATACTTATGAATACCATACCTGACGGCATACTTCTCACGGATAAAACTGGCTCGGTACTGGATGTGAATGATACCTTCTGCGGTATTTACCGGGAATCAAAGGAAAATATTCTCAACTCAAATATAAGAAGCATCTTTCATGAAAGCATCGCAGAAAGAAGCCTTTTGGCCCCGGTGAGCATGCCTGAGACTGAAACAAGGCTTAAAAACGGCGCTCCCGTGCTTCTCAGGGTAACCGCCATTACCATGGAGAACCATAAAAGACATCTGTTTGTCATAACAGATATATCCTATAAACAGGAATATGAGAAAGACCTGCAGAACCAGAAAAACAGGCTGGCAGTAACCATAGAATCCATGGGGGAGGGCATTATAGCCTCAGACCAGGACGGAAGGGTCGAGCTGATAAATGCCGTCGCCCAGAAACTTACCGGATTCAGCGAAAAAGAGGCAATAGGCAGGGACATAGAGGATATCTTTATCCTTTATGATGAGCTTACCGGCGAAAGACTGCACAATTATGCGCAGAAAGCCATTAAGCTCCAGGAAACCGGAAATATAAAGGGTCCCAGGATTCTTATGTCCAAAGCAGGAATAAGCCGTGCTGTGAGCGGTACCATAGCCCCCATCAGGGACACGGGAGGCTGTATAATCGGCTCAATAATAGTGTTCAGGGATATTACCGAACTAAAGAGGATACAGGAGGAAAATACCCAGGCAGCCAAGCTCAGAAGTCTGGGGGTTCTGGCAGGCGGAATAAGCCATGACTTTTCCAATATCCTTACCATAATACTTGCAAACCTCAGCCTCCTGCGCCTGAAAACCGATAATAAACCTGAGGTCACAAGGTTCTTTGACCTTATCGAAGGCGCCTGCGGCAAAGCAGAGAACCTCACCAAAGAACTTCTGTCTTTTTCCAGGGGAGGGGAGCTCATAAAAAAAGAAAGTGATATTTTGTCCCTTTTTGAAAAAACCGCCGGGCTTATAAACCACCGGGGTGATATAGAGATAAATATGAAGGCCCTTCAGGACATCCCCAGAATCAAACTGGATGTTCAGCAGATGGAGAGGGTCGTTCAGAATCTGCTTATAAACGCTGTTTATGCCATGCCCGGCAAAAAGAGGATTGATATAGCCTTTGACAGGTATTGCTCAACCCCTGAAGATGCATTGATCCTGAAGCCGGGCAGTTATGTGAAGGTATCCATCAGGGATTACGGCACCGGCATTGACAAAAAGGATATACCCAGGATTTTCGACCCCTATTATACCACCAAGAGCAAGGGAAGCGGCCTCGGCCTTGCTGTGGTGTTCTCCGTAATCAGGAAGCATGAAGGCTATATCTTTGTATCCTCTGAAGTGTCCAGGGGAACGGAATTTACCATATACCTGCCGGAATGAACGCCCGGGAACCATGCACTCACTCCAGGCGCATATTACTTTTGTCTTTAATCCGTGGCTGTTCAGGAAGGAGCCAGTGCAGAACAATGCGATAAGGCTCAGAGGGATTGGAAATAGATAATACTAATTTGTCTCCAGGTGATAAGCAAGTAGAGAAAAAATGACCCGGGCACAGGAACTGCTCAGCCCTTTACTCTGGACTCCGCATCCCTGTACATCCTTAAAAAGGCTTCATTGTCCTCATAAAGCCTGTATATCCTGCCCAGGTACTGATAGGCCAGTGCATATTCACCTGTTGCGTAATAGGATGAACCCAGTCTGTAAAAGAGGGCGGCAAAGCGGTGGCCCTTTTCAACGAGGAGTTCATAATAGGCTATGGATTCCTTATGCCTGCCAAGGTAATAATTGCATATGCCCAGGTAGTAATTTGCATAGAGATGGTCCGGATCCCTTTCCCGAATTCTGCTGAAATACCTTATGGCCTGCTCATACCTTCTGTTTTTGTACTCTGCAAGGGCAATGGTGAGTATATTTAAATGATTTTCCCTGTCCCTGTTGTATTCCCTTACAATATCGGCATAGCTCAGGCATTCCCCCTCTGTCATATTTCTTATCAGGTTCTCGGCTTCCATTTTTCCCAGCATTTCCCTTCCCCGGTATGCAGTCTCCAGGTATTTACATCCCTCTCTGCTCTCATTTATGCTGACATGGCATACACCGAGGTAATAATATGCCTTTACCCTGTCTTTTTCTTCCAGCTGTGCAATATCCATCTTTTTGACGGTTTCAATGCAGTCGCTGAATCTCTGCTTCTGGAAATATGCCCCTGCCAGCATGAAGGCATACTCCGGATTATCAGGAATGGGACTCTTTTCAAGCCGGTCTATGACCGCCTGATAGTCTTCGGTATCCATTGCTATTTCAGTTCCTGCCTCATCATGCTCTACAGCAGTCTGTACTTCAGTATTAGCCTCTATTTTATCCAGAAGTTCATCATAGCCGTCAAACCTGGCAGTATCTTTTATAGCCTTCATCATATCCCTTGCCCTGTCCCACTCCCTGTCCCTGGAATCAAGCTGTGCCATTACCCAGAAATAAGCATCATCCCTGTCTTTTGCCAGTTCTGCGTATTTCTCAAGGGTTTTTCTGCTTTTTGTGTATTTTTTTCTTTCATACTGGCTTTCGCCCAGCAGGAGAAGCAGAGCCGGCCTGTCCTGAATCGCCTGGCTTATGGGGTCCAGCAGCCTGTAAAGCTCCTTATAGTTTTTCTCGAAGCGGTAAATGTAAGCAAGCTCTTCAAGCTCAGTTAAATTGAGACCCTCATTTTTCTTTTTTTCCAGCAGTTCCTCTTTTCTGGGTTTTGCTTCAATAACCTCCGGGCTGGCGATTTCATCTTCTTTTTTATCCCTGTTTTTGTTCCACTTTAGAAAATCCTCAAACTCCCTCCTTAAATACGGGTCAATACCCTGCGCATGACTGCTGTAATCCATATCCTGAAGCTTTGAGTAGAAATTTTCTATCCCTGCAATATCCTCAAGCCTGAAGGATATTACAAGAAGGGCTATATAGGACTCGGCCAGCATTCTTTCATTATCCATAAAGCCGAAAGAAGCGACCCTTATATCCCTGTAGGCATCTTCATAACTGCTGATTTTCATCTTTGCAAGGCCTGTACTGTAAAGGCTGGTGTAAAAGGGGTCAATATTCTGTCCATTAGCACAGAAAGCTGTTAACAGCATCAGGACGGAAAAAAAGGCTTTTCTCATATCATACTGCTCCTTATATTCCCCTGGGATTCATCAGAAAGAGGAAAGTCTCAAGAAGGATGGCTGAATCCAGCGTCAGGGATCTATTATATATGTAAAAAATATCATATTCAATAGAATAATGTATAGGTTTCTGCCTCTCCGAGGATATCTGCCATATACCTGTAAGCCCCGGCTTGACTTTCAGCCTGAGGCGCTCAAAGCTGGTGTATCTCTTTACAATATGGTGCATCTCAGGCCTGGGCCCCACAAGGCTCATTTCCCCTTTAATCACATTTATAAGCTGTGGAAGCTCATCCAGGCTGAACTTTCTTAAAAACCTTCCAACCCCCGTTATCCTGGGGTCCTCGCGGTCCAGGGGGCTCATGGCATACCTGGGAGCCTTTTCCTGCATGGTCCTGAATTTGTATATGAAAAACTTCTTTCCGTTTTTCCCGACCCTCTTCTGTTTAAATAAAACCTTTCCCCCGGAGCCCGCCTTTATAATAATAGCAATTACCAGTATAAAGGGGCTCAGTATTATCAGGAAGAGGATGGAGAGAATTATGTCCATGAGCCTTTTGGCAAATTCATAGTAAAAGGTAGTCTTTGTGTCTTTTTTCCTTAAATAAGGCTTATTTCCTATATATAAGAAATCCACATTGTAAAAGAGGTTTATGCTGTTCTCAGGAAGCCAGTAGCACTGTATATTATGCTTTTCGGCTGTCTGAGCAATGAATTCTCTGTCCTTTATATCTGTGGGCGGAAATACAAAGAAGGAATCCGCCATGCCTGCATACTGCTCAATATTTCTTACCTTTCCCAGATATTTTATCTCTATATCCCCCCTTATGCCGTCAGAGCCCCTTATATTTTCCCTGCCCTGCTCATCTATGACACCCAGGAGCCTGTATCCGTAAACCTTATGCCTCAGCACGGTATTTATGAACCGCTGGCTGTTCTCATTATATCCCACAACGACTACATTTATGCAGTTTGAGATAAGCTTCCCAGAAACAAACAAAAACAAAAAACGGACCAGTGTAAGAGATGCCACTGCCATAGAAACAGCTAAAAGCATAACGAACCTTGAAATTACGGGCAGGGTCACCGCCCTCATTACAAGCACCAGATTCACCAGCACAAAGCACAGGACAAGCCCCTTTATTATTATCTTTATCTCCTTTACATACAGAAAAGAACCGCTTGCATCGTACAGACCCATGAACTCAAGGACAATAATGCAGAAGGCTGTAATGACAAGAGCCCAGAAAACATATTCGTTAAAATCAAACCGCTGGCCCCTCCCTATATCAAAGCTTACATAAATATAATAAGAGCCTGTTATAGACAAAAACACCAGCAGGGCATCGATTGCAATAAACAGTATTTTCAGCATTATTCGCTTTCTTTTCATACATCTAATTATTAACAAATTAAAATAATTTTGACAATCATTAATTATGATTTATACTAAATTACTTAATTTTAGCGGGGGTGTATCCATGAAAGCAAAGATCTGGATTGTTATGGCCATGCTGATTTTTGCACTGCCCTCCTTCTCCCAGTCACGTTACCGTATCAGGGACAGGAGGCTTTCTCTGGAAAAACAGCTTAGAAGCGATCTGGAGTCAGCAATACTCAAAGCCGGCCCCCTTTACATCCTGGGCAACCTGAGCCTGCTGAATGCGGGTTATAACAGCAATATAAACAATTATTCCCAGGAGGAAGAGTCCGACTACACCCTTACCGCATCCCCGAACATAACCATGATTGCACCCTTCGGAAGGAATTTCTACCTGTATCTCAAAGGCTCCTACTCCTACCTCTTCTACCTTGACAATTCAGGCCTTGACAGATCCTACTATACCCTGGGAGCTGATTTTATCTCCCTTTTCAATTACTTTACCCTGTCTGCGGGAGGCTCAATCCAGAGGGAATCGGATTTCTTCGAATCCGAGATAGACCAGAGGCTCTTTGTAGAGAACCGCTCCGGCAGTATAGCATCAGAGATAAAGCTCTCCAGCAATTTCAGCATCAACCTCCGTTTTGCTCAGAACGAAACCTCCTATCCCGATGATGACGGCCTGGATGATACCCTTGGCCGGGACAGCTCCGCTTTTACCGCTTCGGTCTCCACAAAGCCGCTCCCCAACACATCTTTCACCCTGGGATATACCCGGTCAGATGATGAGTTTGAGTCCAACCCCTTATATGACAGCAATAGGCGGTCCTATACACTGACCATAAACTGGGAGAGGCAGAGCAAATATTTCCTGGATATGTCCCTCTCCTATACGGACTTTGAGCCCGAGAATGCCCCCGGCAAGGGGTATAAGGGCTATTTCCCGGATATACTGCTGACCTTCCCGGTCTTTTACCGTATGAACATAAGCCTTTCATCGCAGAGGGATATATATTACTCCCGCAATACGGACAACTACTACTATATAAGCACAAGAAACGGCATAGAGGCAGAATATGCCCTCTCAAAGAGGTTCAGCCTTATAGCCAGCTATTTCTTCGGCAAGAACAGCTATGAATATCCCAGGACCACCGAAGACGGGGAGATAATCCCCGAAGACGACATATACTCATACGGAGGGGGATTCCGCATCCTGCTCTTCGATATATTAAATACAAAGCTTACAGTAGCCAATGAGAAAAAGGAATCCAATATACCCTCAAACAATTATGATACCCTCAGGGTATATATTACTACAAGCTACAAGTTCTAAGGAGAATAATATGAAAAGTATACTGCTTATTATTATATTACTTATATCCCCCCTTGTCTCTGCTGAAGAAGCCCCTGTGACCGACTATGTCCTGGGACCCGGCGACCTGCTGGAGATCAAGGTCTTTGAGCTCCCGGACCTGAATGTTACAGTCCGCGTATCAGCTGATGGCAATATAACCCTGCCCCTTATCGGCATAGTCCGGGCTTCCGGCCTCACAGCCTTCGGCCTGGAAAGGGAGATAAAGGCAAAACTTGACGAGAGATACCTGAAAAACGCCCAGGTATCGGTCTTCATAAAGGAGTATAAATCCCAGAGGGTTTCACTGATAGGTGCCGTCAAGGACCCCAGGGACTATGAGCTTTCAGGCAGGACCACCCTCCTTCAGCTGATATCCATGGCCGGGGGCATAACAAACCAGGCAGGCAAATACATATATGTGTTCAGGACCAGCCCCTCCGGGGCCTCCGAAAGGCTCGAGATACTCATTGAAGACCTTCTCTACAGGGGAGAGCAGAGATATAATATACCCCTGAAGGCCGGGGATGTGGTAAACATACCCATAGACCGGGAGGTCATAATATATGTATTCGGCGAGGTCCTCCGCCCCGGGGCCCTGAAGTTCAAGTCCTCCGAACGCATATCCATACTTTCGGCCATAGCTACCGCCGGGGGCTTCACCGACAGGGCATCCCGCAGGAATGTCCTTATTAAGAGAAAGGACAGCCAGGGCAATGAGACCGAGATGTCCATAAACATATCCCGCATAATTTCCGGCAAAGATGAGGATATGGAGCTGTCTCCCGAGGATGTGGTAATAGTAAGGGAGAGTTTCTTTTAGTGCAGAAGGACATTCATTATTACTTTACCCAGGAATACCTGGTCCGCTGTGGCTTTGACAGGAAAGATGCCGAGATCATCAGCTCCATGGACCAGCTTACGGACATATTCATCAATCCCATGGATTTTATAGAGATAATGAAGGACCTTACCAGAATAGCCCTGCATCACTTCATCCACCCCCTGGACAGCATTATATGCATGGCGGACAGCCCTGTTATAATAAATCATATAAAGGAGGCCTTCACCTCGGACATATTCCTCTTCGGCATATTCCTCCACACCTATCAGGACACCTTCAGCCACCAGGGTTTCTCGGGGTACCAGAACCCGGTCAACAGTGTTTACCGCTGGTACAGCCCCCTTTCAATAATACCCAATATAGGCCATGCGGAGGTCATGACCCTCCCGGACATAGCTACCGAAACATGGACCGACTACCGCTTTGACGAGACGGTCAGCAATGCCCAGAGGGTAATAGACATGACCCGGGGCATGGACATGATATTCTCCGATCTACTTAAAAAGAACATATACAATGTTGACTTTGCCCGTGAATTTTTGAGCTATAAATACTATTTCCAGAGGAAGCAGTTCTTCTACAATAAGGGCATAAAGAGGTTCAGCCAGCTTAGATCCCATTTTATAGAGACCTATAAAACAGATATTGACAGAAGCTATAAAAAATCCTATAATATCCTCCGCTCAAACTATAAGCACCTTGAGCACCTGGTCCTCAGCCAGGGAGGGGAGTTCCGCAGGGATTTCCTCAAGGTCATGGGGGACAAGAGAAACTGATGAATGACATAAGGGTAACAGTACTGGGCCTGGGCTATATAGGCCTTCCCACCTCCGCCCTCATTGCCTCCCGCAAAATAAAGACCGCCGGCATTGACATCAACCCCGGTATAGTAGACACCATAAACCGCGGGGAGATTCACATATCAGAACCCGATCTCGCCGGCCTGGTGCGCTATGTGGTGGAGAACGGCCTTTTATCAGCATCCGTTTCACCCTCCCCTTCGGATGTATTTCTCATTACAGTCCCGACCCCCATTCTACCTGATAAATCCCCTGACATCTCCCATGTCATGTCCTGCGTGGAAAGCATAACCCCCTGCCTTTCCCCCTCCAACCTTCTCATCATAGAATCCACCTGCCCTGTCAATACCACCAGTGAAATAAAAGACCATATCTATAATAAAAGACCCGATCTTGCCGGCCGGCTTTATATAGCCTACTGCCCTGAAAGAGTACTTCCGGGCAGGATAATCTACGAGCTTGAGAACAATGACCGGGTGATAGGGGGCATAAACCCCGAATCCGCCCAGAAAGCCATGGGCTTTTATTCCCTGTTTGTGAAGGGGAAACTCCACCCCACGGATGCAAAGACCGCTGAGATGTGCAAGCTTGTGGAGAATTCCTACAGGGATGCCAATATAGCTTTTGCCAATGAGCTATCCATCCTCTGCGACCATCTAAGCATAGATGTATTTGAGCTGATATCCCTTACCAACAGGCATCCCAGGGTAAACATATTAAAGCCTTCCCCCGGGGTAGGAGGCCACTGCATAGCCGTGGACCCCTATTTCCTGTCCTCCCGCTACCCTGAATACACCAGGATGATTACCCTCTCCAGGCAGTTGAACAATTATAAAACCCAATGGGTGATTGAAAAGATCAGGAACACCGCCCTTGAATTTCAGCATAAAAACAGTAAAACACCCATGATAGCCCTTATGGGTATTTCTTTCAAGCCTGATATTGATGACCTTCGGGAGAGCCCGTCCCTGCACATAGCCAGGACACTCTCCAAAACCCACAATATCACCGTATCAGAGCCCAATATAGCTCTCTATGACGGCCTGAAACTCTCCTCACCCGATTCAGCAGTCAGGGAAGCGGATATAATAGCATTCCTCGTGGCCCATAAAGAGTTTAAAAATATAAACATACCCGGTACAAAAACTGTACTTGATTTTTGTAATGTAACCAAGGAGTAGATTATGGATATACAGGAACAGGAAGTCGATATATTAAGTTATCTAAGGCTTATACAGAACCACAAGAAGCTTATAGGGTTCATCACCTTTCTCTTTGTAGCTACGGCCTTTATTTACACATATATACAGACACCCCTCTACAAAGCTACGACAACCATGAACTTTGAAAAGACCAACCCCAATATGCTTCCCTCCCAGGATGCAATCCTCTTTGACATAAACAACAAGAGCTTCTTTGACACCCAGGTAAAGCTCATAACATCCCGGACCCTGGCCCGCAGGGTCGCTGAAAAGCTCAGCATTGCCAGCGACAGGCTTCCCAGGCGCTTTTCCATAATGGGCACCATAAAAAGCCTTTTCCGCTCCAGCAGGCAGAACCCTGACCCCGTAAAGAACCTCGAAGCCGCCGCCTCCTTTATCCTCGGCGGGATAAGCGTATCCCGCGACGGCAATACCAATATACTCAAGATTCAATTCACCCACCCTGACCCTGTAAAGTCCGCCCTTATTGCAGACACCATAGCCCAGGAGTATATAAGCCTGGATATTGAAAGAAAATACAATATATCTGTCCAGGCCAACCAGTTTATCTCAAGACAGCTCCAGACCCTCCAGAAGGAGATATCAGAGGCCGAGACCAGGCTTATTGAATACGGAAGCCTCAAAGACATAGTATCACTCTCAGAAGGCAGGTCAAACATACTGATAGAACAGCTGGGCAAGCTCAATGCAGATTATACCCAGGCGGTAACAAACCGGATAACCCTGGAATCCTACTATAATACCATAAAAAACACCCCCCGGGACCAGATCGACGAGGTAGCCCGAAACTCCAATGTAAACAGCATAAAGCAGACCATAAACAGCCTCGAGCAGAGAATAGAATCCATGAGGGAGAAGTTCCAGCCCGATTACCCGGAGCTCCGCCGTCTGGAAGTGGAGCTTTCCCAGGCAAAGCAGAACCTGAGCAAAGAAGTGGCGGATACAGCAGACAAGGTAATATCCTCCGCCCGTGCCCAGTATGAAAGCGCCCTCCAGAAGGAAAAACAGCTCTCAGACCTCCTCGAAGCCCAGAAAAAGGAATCCCAGACCCTCCATATAGATGCTGTTGAATATCAGAACCTTCTCTCCATAGTAAACAACAAGAGAAAGGTAATGGATGTCCTTCTCCAGAGACAGAGCGAGACCGAGATATCCTCCCAGCTTGACTCCATAAAATCAAACTCCATAAGTATTGTTGACAAAGCCATGATACCTTCCTACCGCTCCAGTCCCAATCTCAGGATGAATATGCTCATAAGCCTTGTGCTGGGATTCGGCGTGGGCTTTCTTTCAGCCTTCATGATAGAATACCTGGATGACAGCCTTAAAACCCCCGATGATGTTGAGAGATTCATTAAGGCTCCAACCCTCGGGATTATACCAAAATACTCCAGGTCAGCCTCCTATAAAAAGGGATACGGCTATTCCTACAGCTATTCCAGGGACAAGGAATCAGACCCCAATATAAACTATCCTGTAGAGATGATTACCCACTTCCGCTCCAGGATAAGCATATCTGAATCATACCGCACCCTGCGTACAGCTGTTCTGCTCTCCACCGCTAAAATACCCAAAAAGATACTGGTTACCTCATCCCTCCCATCGGAGGGCAAGACCTCAACAGCCACCAACCTGGCCATAACTCTGGCCAAGATGGGCAAAAAGACCCTCCTTGTGGATACAGACCTCCGCCGGCCCAAGATCTACAAGATATTCAACCGCAAGAACACCTCCGGCATTGTAAACCACATAGTATCAGGCATACCCATTGAGAAGATAATACAAAAAACCGATATAGACGACCTGTATATAGTTCTTTCAGGCCCCATACCGCCCCAGCCTTCCGAGATGCTTATCTCAGACCAGTTTGTTTCCTTTGTGGAGAATGCCTCCAAGGTCTTTGACCACATAATCTTTGACGCCCCCCCTGTAATCCCTGTCACCGATCCTTCAATCATCGCCCACATAACCGATACACTCATACTGGTGGTAAGGGCCGGCGAAACCAGCCGGAAGATTGTAACCAGGGCCATACAGAAGCTGACACTGGAGAAGCTCAAAATATCAGGCATAGTATTAAACAGCGTGGATATGGAAAGGAGCGCTTATTACTACTACAAGGGCAGGTACAAGAGCTATTACCATAAATACTATACCTACGGCGAGGATATATCCGAGGTTGTGAACGGAGGCATCAAATGATAGACCTCCATACCCATCTCCTTCCAGGAATAGATGACGGCCCCCGCACCCTGCAGGAATCCCTGGACCTCCTGAACATGGCCAAGAATGACGGCATCAAACACATAGTCCTCACCCCCCACCGATTCAAAACCAAAGAGCTCAATGCTAATCCCGGGGACATAATTAATGCCTATAACCAGCTTATAAAAAAATTTAAGGGCATAAACCTCTATATAGGAAGCGATATAGCCCTGACATCAAACCTGGATGAAGAATTAAACCCTGAGGATGCTACCCTGTTCTTAAACAGCTCCAGCTATTTTCTCCTGGAACTGCCTGAGGATATTCTGCCCCCCAATATCCTGGACCTCCTCTACAAAATACAGCTGAAAGGCTATATACCCATAATCACCCACCCTGAGAGGTGCTACTACTTTGAAGAGCATCCCGAGATACTGGTCCCCTTCATTGACAAGGGCATACTTATACAATTAACCGCAGATGCACTCTTTAACCCAAAGACCAAAGAATTTGCCGAAAAAATATTAAAACACAATATGGTCCACTTCATTTCCTCCGATGCCCATTCCCGCCAGAGGCCCCCGATACTCTCAAAAGCATATGAATACATAGCCAGGAGCTATTCCGAGGACATGGCAAAGGCCCTGTTTATAAACAACCCCCAGGCAGTCCTGGATAATGAGCCCATACCCGCATTCCCAGAGGCTATCCCCTTTGAGCCCAATACAGGCATCATGCAGAAAGCGATTAACTTCCTCTACAATAAACTTCACAATATGGTATTCAGCAGGGAAGAGTAGCATCCATGCCATTCCCCAGTAAATTAAACACAAAAAAAATAATTGCCTGGTCCCTTGTCATTATCTGGATGGGTTTCATCTTTTATCTCTCCCACCAGCCCGAATCAGAATCAGCGAAGCTCTCCAAAGGAACCACAAGGCTGATAGCTGAAACCATACAGAAGATATTCCCCGAACTGGAACCTGATGTAAAAAGGCTTGAACATATACTGAGGAAACTTGCCCACTTTTTTTCTTTCCTGATTCTCGGTATATTTGCCGTGAATGCCTTCTCGCTTCACAAAAAAATCCCAAAATACCAACTGCTCTCATTATTATTCTGCATTATTTATGCAATAACCGATGAAGCCCATCAGGTATTTATCAGCGGAAGAAGCGGAGAAATCAGGGATATCATGATTGATATGTCAGGCTCAGCCACTGGAATAATTCTTTATTTACTCTTTTATCGCACAGCAAAAAAATAAACTTAAAATTCCCCATATTTTGTGTTAATATGAAGTTCTATATAATGTGTATTGACAAAAGGAACAGCTGCACAATATAGGTATCATTTTTTCGATTTTTTTCTCTCTAGGAATTTTACTACTGGCTTAATAAATAATTCTTTTTCATAATCATTCAAACCCAGAAAATAAATTGATATTAAAAATGATATAATATAAATT
>CAYSKJ010000014.1:0-35603 GCA_964431655.1 uncultured bacterium
AAAATCAGAATAATCCATGCCTGTAAATCCGCTGTCGGTGATGCTGTCACCTGCACACATATAGAGATTGGGAGTATTGGCCCCCACATTTTCAATGTAAATGCTGTAGATATTTGATACTGCAGAATCATCATCTTCAACTTTCCTGGCAGTAGTTCTGTAAAAATATTCCTTTCCGGGATTCAGTGAAATGCCGATATCAACCCTGTACCTGTCTGAGGCTGGAACTATACCGCTGAGATAATAAACAGTATTAGAAAAAGAATAGCTGTCGGAAAGCGCAAAATCATAATATACACCTTCTATCCCGGCATTTGTATGCTTAAAAATGAAAAACGGTGTCTGTGATGAGGTTTTAAGCCCGTTTACAGGCTGTATCAGATAAGGCGGATTGATATCCGGACCCGATGGCCCGCTTGAACCCGAACTGCAGGAAAAAAAAAGCAGACCTGCAATAATTGCTGCAGATACATAAAGAATTCTAATATATAACATAAATCACCCTGAGATTTAAATGTGTTATTATTAAATAATAAGTAATTTATATTGAAAAAAATAACCATGGCAATAAAAATCTTCAAAGCCTTTAACAAAGCACTCTGGATACCGGAAAAAGGACATAGAGGATATCTATAGAAAATTGTAATCCCCTGAGAAAATTGTAAGCTGAAAATAATTGCATTCCAGCAATCAAGCATTTGATTGGATAAAATTTATTTGCAAATTAACAGCTGTTTAAGTAATAATTAAAGCATGTATTAAAAATGCCCAGCCTGTACAGATATGGGAACAAAAAAAATGGCAGAAGGCAATAATAATTATTCCCAGTTTATTGAGATCTTCCAGCAGATTCTGAATAACAGCCCTATATATATATTTGTAAAAGACAGCAGTATGAGATCTCTGTACCTGAGCCAGAACTATGAGAAGATGCTGGGCAAACCACTGAAGGAGCTCCTTGGTAAAACAATGAATGAGCTTTTCCCCTCCGAGCTTGCCAGCAGAATGGTGGCTGATGATAAGCGGGTAATTAAGGAAGGCAGGATTGTCACCGTCGAAGAGCAATTTAATCAGAGGTTTTACTCCACTACCAAATTTCCAATAATGATAGATGGCAATGCTGTTTATCTTGCAGGATATACAATTGATATTACTGAAAAGGTAAAGGCCGAAAGGGATCTAAAGAAAAGCGAGCAGATTCACCGTATGATAGCAGAGCTTTCTATGGATTATCTTTTCAGGCTCAAGGTATCTGATGGCGGAAAAATTAAAATGGAATATATATCTGATAACTATTTTCTCATAACCGGGAGGTCAGAACAAACCGTGTCAACCATTGAATCCTGGGCTGAATTTATTCACCCGGATGATATGGAAAAGCTTCTTGTCCTGCTAAATGATATGAAAAGAAAACCCATGTCCTGCAGTTTCGAATGCCGTTCTTTGTATAAAGACGACAGAGAGAGAATTGTAAGCGTTATTGCCAAATCAGAAAAGGGTAAAAGCGGGAAAGTGGAGAGCATTATGGGTGCTGTAAAGGACATAACCGATAAAAAGAGATATGAAAACGCCCTGCAGAACATGCAGAAGCTGGAATCCATTGGCGTGCTTGCCGGAGGGATAGCCCATGACTTTAACAATCTGATGAGCGGTATATTCCAGAATGTTGATATGGCATGCCATGTCAACAGGGATTCTGTGGTCGCAATTTATCTTGAAAATGTTATGAAAACCCTTGAGAGAGCCAGGGGACTTACAATGCAGCTTCTTACCTTTGCAAAGGGGGGCGCTCCTTTCCAGAAGGCTGGTGATCTTTTTCCCTTTGTTGAAGATACAGTCAGGTTTGCCCTGAGCGGATCAAGTCTGACATGCAGATTTAATATAGAGAAAGGATTGCATAGCGCTTATTATGATAGAACACAGATAGCCCAGGTAATAGATAATATTGTTATTAATGCGAAGCATGCCATGCCTCAGGGAGGGTTTATTGATGTATCAGCAGAGAATGTGCTTATAGACAGCAAAGAACACCCTGTTCTTCAGAAGGGCAGATATGTCAGGATCTCTGTAAAGGACTTCGGTGTCGGCATAAAAAAGGATGTTATGAACAGGATATTTGATCCTTTTTTTACAACCAGATCATCAGGCCAGGGGCTGGGGCTGGCTATTGCCTATTCAATAATCTCCAAGCATGGCGGGTGTATAGATGCAGAATCAGAGCCGGGCAAGGGGAGTGTCTTCCACATTTATCTGCCTGCATGGAAAGGGGCACCCGCCTGCCCGGAAGATAAAACCGCAGGTATGCCCAGGGGTAATGGACGGGTACTTTTAATGGATGATGAAGAGATACTCAGGAATACGGTGCATAATATGCTGAATGCCCTGGGATATACCGTAGAAACATCTGAAAATGGGACTCAGGTTCTTGATATCTACAAAAAACACGGCCCCGGATATTTTGCTTTTATGATGCTCGATCTGACAGTTCCGGGAGGAATGGGCGGCAGAGAAACCCTGGAAGAAATACGCAGGATTGATAAAATAATTCCGGCTTTTGTCCTTAGCGGATATTCAGATGATCCGGTAATCAATTACCCTGAAAAATTCGGATTTACTGCAAGCATATGCAAACCTTTCACCTTGAAGGAACTCGCTGGCATGCTGGATAAATACCTGAAGAAATTTCACTGCACTTCCTGAGTTTAAGCCATGTCTAATCAAAACCCGGAGAAGCATTAAGGTCCAGGCTGTCATGCAGATTCCTCTCATGATAAATCATTCCAAGATATGCCACCATAGCTGCATTGTCGGAACAGTATTCAGGACCAGGGATATGAACCCTGTACCCGTCAGAACCAAGTCTAAGGGAAAGCCTTTCCCTCAGGATCATGTTTCGCATTACACCGCCCCCGATAATAATATCTGTAAGAGATAAGTCTTTTAACGCCTTTTTTGCTTTTGCATATATGCTGTCGGAGATAGCGCCAAGAAGGGAAAAACTTAGCTTGGAAATGAAATTATCATCAACGGAGCCTTCAGCCTTTGCTTTTTTCAGGATAATGTAACAGGCAGTTTTAAGACCGGAAAAGGACAAATTATAAGTGTTTTTTTTCTTCATGGGAACCGGAAGGCCAAAAAGGTCTTCTGGGCTGTCCCAGGACTTTGCATATTTTTCTATAAAAGGCCCGCCGGGATATCCCAGATCAAGTTCCTTGGCTATCTTGTCAAGAATCTCACCGGCGGCATCGTCAACAGTGAAACCTATCCTGCTTATGTCGGTATAATCCCTTACCAGGAACATATCGCTGTGTCCACCGGAAATAACCATGGCTAAAAAGGGAAATTTTACTTTTCTATCCCAAAACCCGGCAAAAATATGGCTGTATAAATGATTTACCCCTGAAAAGGGTATCTTCAACAGGTAGCTGAGTGTTTTTGCAGACATCAGTCCCATAAGAAGGGAACCTATGAGCCCCGGCCGGTTTGTACAGGCTATGAATGAGAGCTGTCGAAGATGGATGCTGTTCTTCATTAAAATTTTATCGATCAAGAGGGGAATTTTTTTCAGATGGTCCCTGGAAGCAAGCTCGGGGACGACACCGCCGAACATTCGGTGGATATCCTGGCTATAGGTCATTACATCAACAAGCTGCTTTTTGCTCAGATCAGCCACTGCCACCGATGAATCATCACAGGAGCTTTCCAGGGCCATCAGGTATTTCTTTTTTTTCATACCGTATCCTCAAGCTCAAAAGCAATAAGCAGTATATCAGTTATATAAACAAATTCTACATCCCATTCATGTACCTCCCGGGAAAACTCATCCAGTGCATCCAGGGTTGTTTTGTGAAGATGACCGATGCCCACAGCATAGCCCTTTTCATGAGCCTTCTGGATAAGAAGCAGAATGTTTTTCCTAATGGCGCTTTTTTTCTTTTCATTATCCAGGAAGATGTCCCTTTCCAGGTAAGGAAGACCTATCTGGGAAGCTATTTCGGGTACAACGGTTAAATGGGTGGTTCTGCTGTCCAGAAAAAACATGCCCCTCTCCCTGAAATAAGTCAGGACATGCAGCATGGTCTCTATGTCGGCAGTAACAAGGGATCCCATATGGTTGTTTGCTCCAGAAAAATTCCCCATGCTGTTTATATTTTCATCAATTGTCCGGAAGATTTCATCCTTTTTCATATTAGCATATATTGCACCCCTGCCAGGGGATTTGCCGTTTGAATAACCATTTGGCGAAGGTTCCATCGGTTGATGAAGCATGGGTGAAATACCGTGTTCGGCAAGGATATCATAGGTCCGTGAGCTGTGCTGAAGATGCGGAAGTATGGCAGGAGTAGTCTTTATCTGCAGATTTATAAGCCTTTCCAGCAGTACGAGGTTACCCCCGCAATCGTCAATCACTATGGCCACCTTCGGGCTTGCCCCGGAGGGCCGGGTATGCTTTTCATTAATTCGACGTTCCAGTGCAGGATCATCATCTTTATACATGCTGTCAGGATGCTCAGTTTTCTCATCTGCGGGGACTATTTTTCCTTTATTTTCCAAAGGGGATTCCGGTGCAAGGGAAGGCTCTTTTTCTATTTGCTGATTAGCTGGTTTTGTATTTTCAGCTGTTTCTGCATTAAATTCCTTTTCATGCCCAATAAAAATCCTGCCCAGCAGTATCATTACCATCACAGCAAGTACAACAACTGCAGCTGAAAGGATATAAAGAGCAAGGTTCTGCTTCGGGGGCTTTTTTCTTTTTTTACTGTAGGGTCTTTTAATGGATGGTTTGATTTTTTTCCGGGGCTTGTTTCTTGTGGACGTTTTTTTTATATTTTCCTCAGCCATTATATAATGTTTTCCTTATTTTACTCATTCAGCGGAGAAGGCTTGATAATCTTTCCTGGGCGGTATTAAGAAAGGCTTTATATTCTTCATCGGTATAGGTAATGCCACCGGGACTGAGATCCTTGTCAATTACTACGCCATTTTTAAATGTGGTCCTGCTTTTAGCTGTATATAGAATTCCTGTAGAGATAAGCAGAAAATACCTGGAGTCCAGCAGAGAGTAGAGCTCTTTGTAATCCCCCCTTCCAAAGCTCTTTTCACCGATTACAAAGGCATTCAAGTGGTCATGAAGAAGCTGTGCGAAATACTCTGCAAACCAGTAGGTCTGCCGGGATACGAACAGGGTAACAGGCAGCCTGTTTATAAAACGGTTCTTTGAATCATCGGAATACAGTTTGGTTTTTTTCCCGTTTTTTAGCTCATAATAACCCAAATAAGCCCGGTCGATAAAAAGATCCAGAAAGGGTCTAATTTCCTCGAAGGAATAAGCCGAGCAGTTTCTCATATCAATAGCCAGGGTACGGGACATATTATTGGCTTTATAGAGATAATCCCTGAACAGCGGATAGGAAAGGCTGTTGATGGCAGTAAGCCGGATCACTGAAAGCTTGTTTAATATTAAATGCTCAACAAGCCTATCTTCTTTAAGCTGAAGCCTTTCCAGGATATCCATAATCCCTGAGCCTGATAGTACAGCCCTTTCTATCTCTTCAATCTGCTGGCGTTTCAGCTTATAGGCACTATAATCAGGCTCTATTCCCAGGTCTATTTCCACAGGGATATTAATCCCTGTTCTTCTAATAGTAAGTTTGTCCGGTCCATCTTTAAGAATGGCTCTGTATAAAATAAGGAATAATTCATCAGTAGTATAATTATCAAGGAAAATATCCCCAATATTGTACAGCACGTCTCCCGGTTCGAGATCCAGCCTGGACAGCAGACCGAATTCATGAAAATTTACAACCTGGTGCCACCCCCCCCTGACAATAAAAGAAATTCCGTATTTAACAGAGTTGGTTTCGTCCCGCATATATTTTTCATAAGCCTCAATATCTTTGAAAAGCCGTGCTCCTGAGCCCAGCTGTCTTATCATTCCCTCCGCCGCCCCCAGAAATATCTGCTGTGCATCCCTGTTCTCAACATAAAAATTTGATACCAGAAATATTATTTCATTAATTTTCTCAATCCCCATGAGGGTATTATCGTCAAGCTCTTCAGCTGGTAACTGTGCACATACAATAATAACCAGGGCAGTTATCAGTATCTTTTGTAGCATCATCTCATCTCCTGGAAAGCCATTCTCTGGGATTATAGGTATTATTATACCTCCTGATTTCAAAATACAGCAAAGCACCCTTTATTGATCCTGTATCCCCTGAAAGGCCTATTAATGTTCCTTCTTCCACCATGTTTCCCTTCTTAACAAGTATTTTATCAAGATGAGCATAAAGTGTATAGTATCCCCTCCTGTGGTCAATAATAATAAGGTTGCCATAACCCTTATACCATCCGTCAAAAACAACCTGGCCATAGTAAACGCTTTTAACAGGGCTTCCGGATGGAGCCTGTATATCTATTCCATTATGAAAATAATATGTATTATGCTTATTATTATAGATTTTGCCGTACTTTAAGAGAATCTCTCCCCCATAGGGCCAGATAAGCCTCCCCTTCATTTTCTGAAAGTCCCTGGATTGAGTCTGTCTCATCCTTTCAAGTCTGCTCTGGATATCAGGATCTTCATTTATTATTTCCTCAGTCGCTTCTGAAGCAGGTTTTTCATGCGGTTCAGAAATAGTTTCCGGTTCCTGTTCGCCTGGTCTAATCTCAGGCTGGTATATCTCGCAGTTATTATCATTTTTATTATCTTCGGATATGATGGGATCTGAGTCAATCTCCCGGGGATAATAGACAGAATCCTCCAGATATGTTTCTTGCTGTTGAGGATTTTGGTTATTAATTGATTCCAGTTCTTCAATAAATTTACTTATTTCTCTGGATGTTTCTTCAATTTCCCCAAGATATTTCTTATGCTGTTGAATATCATTGTTTATCCTGTCTATAAGCAGGTATTTGTATTTTATATCCTGGTTAAGCTTTGTCAGGGTCAGGTTTTTTAAATGTAAAGCCTCCTTTCTGCCAGCATATTCCCTGGATAATTCCTCCTCTCGTGAAACTAATAATATCCTGCTTTCGTCAAATTCGGAAAAAAGTTCAGTTTCGTATTTCATCAGATATTTATTATAGACAGTAAACAATACTATCTCATTAATATCGCTGGATTTTATAAAGGATTCAAAAAGATTATGCTTGCCGTATTTATAAATATTGGCCATTCTTCTGCATATTGACTCAGTAATTTCGGAAATCCTGTCCGAAATTGAGTCTTTTTCGTATGAAAGCCTAGCAATCCTCTCTTTCAGTTCAAAAAGCTTGTCATTTATAATCTCTATATGCTTTTTATTAATCTCAATCCTGTTATTAAGTATCTCTATGCTTGTAATCAAACCGCCCTTTTCCCTGCTTAGATCATTGATAATGGCTTCCCTTTCCCTTATCTCCTGATTAATCTTCTTCAGGTTCTCGATTTCCCGGGTTATATTACTGCTAATGTCAATATCAACAGAATAAAAATGTGCAGGGACTGCTATTAAAAGAACTGCAAGGACAAGTATCCCTTTCATTGATTCTTTTCCCTGCGGAGAAAGAACTCTATTGCTGTAAAAGCCCCTGTCACACTGCACAAAATTCCGAATATTATTATCCATAAATAGAAATATAAATCAACAGCTGCCACTATGCTTTCAAATATACCCTTAAGCTCCAGAAGCTTGATATAAATGTTCTTTATAACCAGATGAAGCAGGATGCTTGATATTATGCCTGCCAATAATCCGTTGAAGAAACCCTCTATTATAATAGGAATCTTGATATTCCTGTAGGGGGAACCTATAAGTCTCATAATATCTATTACATCTTTCCTGAAGTAGATGTTTAAATTAGTGATAATAAATATTATAAGTACAGAAAAAACAAGAAGTATGATGCCTACAAAAAGGCTTATATACCTTGTCAGCATGACTATCCTGCTGAATTTATCAATCCATTCCCGGCTGTAGATGATTTCGTCGATTATTTCAACTTTTTCCAGCTCGGACAGAAAGCACCTGATTTCGTCAAGGTTATCAGTATCACCGGTTAGCTCAAGGTTAAGGCTGTGAGGAAGGGGGTTGACTTCCAGATCGCCCATGGATATCCTTAAATGCGGGTTTTTATCGTAGAACTCGCTCAAAGCATCTGCCCTGTCGATGAAGTCAACCCTATGAAAATAACCCCTGGATTTGAGATTCTCCATAAGCTTTTCTATTTCATTTACATCCGCATCCCTGTCAAAGAAGACCCTTATGTAAGTGCCGCCCTTTATATCCCCTATTATCCTGGATAACTGATTGTATCCAAAATAATATATTCCGAACACAAATAGGATAATGGAAAAAATAAATACTGTCGACAGGGTAAGGAAGGTATTTTTTGCAATATTATTCTTTGTTTCCTTAAGGAAGAAAAAAACCATCTCAGCCTACAAGTTCAAGGCCTTAATCTGGGCCTCAATAATTTTGGCAATACCCTTCTCAGCAATCTCATACATGCTGAGAAGGCTTTTCTTTGAGAAGGATTTTTTCTCTGCTGAACCCTGTATTTCTATAATATTATTTTTATCAGTCATTACGAAATTCATATCAACATCAGCATTTGAGTCTTCATAGTAATTCAAATCGAGAAGTACTTTATTGTTTATTATGCCTATACTTACTGCACTTATAAGGTTTTTTACTATGCCGTAAGCCATGAGATTCTCTTTGTAGGTTTTCCTCAGGGCATCATAGAGGGCTATAAAACCGCCGTTAATAGAAGCCGTTCTTGTCCCCCCGTCAGCCTGTATGACATCGCAGTCAACTGTGATGGTTCTTTCTCCCAGCATTGCCATGTTAACTCCTGCTCTCAGAGACCTGCCTATGAGCCGCTGGATCTCCTGACTGCGTCCATTCACTTTTCCATTCTTTACATCTCTTATTACTCTTTTCTCTGTAGCCCGGGGTATCATGCTGTATTCAGCAGTAATCCATCCGCTGTTTCTGCCTTTTAGAAAGAAAGGAACCTTGTCTTCAACAGTAGCGGTGCAATATACTGCTGTCTGCCCCATCTTGAAAAGACAGCTCCCTTCGGCCCATTTGTTTACCCCGACTTCCCACTCAATTTTCCTTAATTCCGAATCATCACGGTTATCAAGTCTCATCCTATTCTCCATTCATCAGGAATCTATCTGTTATTATAGGGTCATTAATGCTTATATGTCCGTTCAGTGTATTTTCATATTCTCCGTTCAGCATAAGCTGAACACCAGTTATAAAGGGGAAATTAGTGTCAAGAGTCTGGAAAAGCCCTTTTAAAAAAATGTATTCCTCCACTGCACCGCCTTGCCTGTTCAGGTGGATACTGCTGAAATCCAGGTACAGGATACCGGTTCTTTCTGAATAAAAAACCCTGCGGACGGCTGTATCAGATATTCCTGATATTTTGATATATTCAGCAACAACAATGGATATCTTATCATTGCTGTCCATGACTCTCGGAAGCCATGCCGCCTTTAGTTCGATTTTCCCTGTGTCAGCGTCAGGGTAGTATATCCGTGTCCTTATAAGGGATTGGGCATCTATTATATTGATATTGTGTTCAATAATTCTTTTATACGGGTTTCTTGGGTAAATCCTGTATTTTAAAAAAAAATAAACTCCGCTGATTATAACCATGAAAATCATTATGATTATTATAAACTTTCTTCTCATACGCTAATAGGCCGGTATAATCTCAAAGTAATGACTTTCTGAAATTCCCCTTCTTTTGTTGAAGCGGTTGCGATATTCCTTTACTGCCAGATATACTACATTGGCAAGTTTAGCCTGGTATTCTCTTTTCTGCATAATCTGAGCTTCGTTCTTATTCGTGATGAATCCTATTTCAACAAGGGCTGCGGGCATATTGACACCCATCAGGACAAAAAATGGAGCCTGTTTAACTCCACGGTTGATAATGTTGAGCTCCTTAACTGCATAATCATTGATAATGGAAGAAAATTCCATGCTTTCTTCGAGGAATTCCGACTGAGCCAGATCCCAAAGAACAAGATCAAGTTCTGCAATACCTCTCTTGGGAAGCTGTTCCTCCGTAAGGGATAAATTCTCAATCTGTGAAATTAAAAGGGAGTCATCATCAGTTGCATAGGTATTTGCATAAAATACCTCAAAACCCTTAGCTTGCCTGTATTTGGACCAGTTTGCATGAATACTGATAAAAAGATCGCCGTTGTTTTCATTGGCAATATCTGCTCTGCTGGAAAGGCCAACAGTATCATCCCTGCTGCGTGTCAGGATGACATTCATGCCCAGATATTTTTCTATCATCTGTTTCAGGATCAATGCTATACTCAGGGTAATATCCTTTTCCTTTATATTATAATACCCTATGGCTCCCATGTCTTCTCCACCATGACCGGGATCAATGATGATATTCTGCATTGGCATCTGCCGGTTTTCTGACTGTTTTTCATCCTTTTCCGGCAGAATAATCATGGAGGATTCCATTTCAACTCTAATTACATTACTGCTTTGGACTTTGGAGTCCCTAAAGGTAAAATTGCTGTCACTCATAGTTATATATAATTTATTATCATCAGCTTTGCTGGAAAGGATATTCAAAAAGGGGTAGGAATCGTTTTTCCAGGTAAATATACCAATTTTTCCGCTCAGCAGGGTAAGTTCAATCCTGTTTTTATTTTTGCGGGCTATATACTGACCGCTCCCTTTATAGTATACATCAACTACGGCTTTATTGTCATACAGCGATAGAGATATCCTGATTACACGGTCCTGCCTTTTGCCCAGATAAAGGGTAAGATTCTCCAGGGATATGCAGTAATCGACTCCGAGGATATTATTCAGGACAGCTTTAAGGATATCGACAGGAAAAAGGAGTTCCTGCCCATACTGGCGAAAACTGCCTGAAAAATGAGTTGTATAGCCCCCGTGTGTTATCTCCCTGTAAGTATTATCAATCAATATCTTTTCATCAAGGCTTGTCTGAAGCAGGATAATGTCTTCATCCTTATGCATTTTCCCAAGGCCGGCAAGTTCAAAGAAACCGGAGGGCAGATAGAGCTGGTCGTCAATCCTGTATATACAGCCTGTTTTCTGGTTGGAAAGGTCATCTATGATAATTTTCAGGGGATACTTCTGAATATTCTCATCCTGGGCAAAGGTACCAGTATACGAGAAAATCAGCGTTATGCACATAAAAAGAAAAATGCTTGCCTTTCTCATGTCAAACAAAAAAAATAGCCTGAATAAAAGGAATCCTGCCACAATTTCCAGTCCCGCCTCCTTTTGAAGTTTAGATTAAGATATAGCATTTATCAATATTAGACAATATATTTCTCAGAATAACCAGTAAAGAATAATAGTGGTTTTTTAACGGCAGGCAGGCTGATTTATTGATGGAGGCGACGGGAATCGAACCCGTGTCCGGAAATCTTTGGAAACAGGCATCTACATGCTTAGTCAGATATGGAAGTTTTCAACCGCCCTTATAACCTGACAAAACCAGGCAGCTTATCCTTTGGAATTTTCTCTCTTACTGCCCAAGGATTGCAGCAAGAGATAGCCCAGATTCATTTCGCCTCAGATAATCCCCTGAGCAGGAACTATAAGAGACGGCTGCTTTTATTAAGCAGCTAATGCGTAATTTGTGTTTGCGTTTAAATGTCTTCTGCCTTTTTAACGATATGGCAGCAACTCGGCATGCTTCCGTATTTCCTCAACTATTCCCGTCGAGACCATTTCGCCCCCTCATTTATATAATATAGTCCAGGACTTTATATAATCAAGAAAATTAGTGCTTGACAGCCTTCCTTATCTCCATGTCGATCTGTTTTTTCCTCTCGGCATCCCTCTTGTCATAGGTTTTTTTACCCAGACACAGGCCAATTTCAATCTTCGCCTTATTTCTGTCATTGATATAAACACTCAGGGGAACTAATGTATAGCCTTTCCTCTCAACTTTTTGAGCTAGTTTGCGTATCTCGCGTTTTTTCAGGAGAAGCTTCCTCTGGCGAAGAGGATTATGATTAAATAAAGATGCAGGATCATAGGGATTTATCCTGCAGTTTACAAGGAAAACCTCATTATGCTTTATTACTGCATAAGCCTCGTTGATATTTATCCTGCCTGCCCTTATGGATTTAATCTCTGAACCGACAAGAACAATTCCTGATTCTATCCTTTCTTCAATCTGATAATTAAAATGAGCCTTTTTATTCCTCAGGATAACTTTCATTGTCTGAATATCAGAGGACTATTCCCCTCTCATGGGCAAGCTTTTTCTTTATCATCTTGAAAAGGTCTCCATAGCGTATATTCTTCTTATCAATTTCATCTCTGTAGTCCAGCATTATCTGCCTGACCTCCTCATTCAGCTTATCCTCTTTTATAAGGTCATCGTATAAAAGCTTTACCACGATCTGCATTATCCCATCATTATTCAGCTTGCTGACCCTTTTTGTACCATCCTCCATCTCCAGCTCTATAAAGGCATTTTCTGAAAGGTCCAGTACATCCTGGGCTTTGAACTGCTTGACTATCTCCGAGGCTATATTCTTTATCTGTTCCTTAGTGAGCCTCACTTCAACTCCTCCCTTATCATTATAATTACCAACAAAAGCCTGTTTATATTATAAGCAAACCGAAGAAAAGTCAATTCTTATTTTAACCATTATTTTACCGGCCTAATTTCTTCATGATTTTTCATGGCGATTCAGGGTCAAAGCTTTTAAGTTCAAGGCAATCTTTGGTGATAAGAATAAAATGCAATTTATCGTCAAAGAAACCGGGATTAAGTATTCTTATGCTCTTTTGATCACATTCTATAGATTTGTCCATTCTTAGATGATTGTGGGCTGTAAGGATATAATCAATATTTTTCCCGCAGGCAAGCTTCTTTACATTTTGGATATACCTGCCTGTATCAAAGGATTTTTCCCGGCTGAACTTCCTGGACAGGCATGAAAAGGTATTGAAAAGCCAGAAGCATATGTCCAATGGGATGAGAGAGACAAAGAACTGCATCAGGCGGGATGACATAAGAGCCCTGGTTATTCTGTAGTCTATTTTGTCAAAATTGAATTCATCACCATGGGATGCATATATTTTTTTCCCAAACAAATCTATTTCAATGCTTTTTCCTGTTTGGGCACCTATATAGGTTTCAAAAAAGCCCTGCAGTGAAAAATCATGATTGCCCTCAAGATAAACTATCGAGACACCTTTTAAGGCTAATTCCCTTAATTTTGCAAGAAATCCTATGGCCTGAAAAAAAATCCCATGCCTGTAGCCGAGCCATACATCAAATATATCCCCCAGGAGTATAAGGCCGCTCATGCTGTTGCTGTAGCGGTCAAGAAGCTTAAGAAGCCTGTCCTCCTTTTCTTTATCAGAGACTCTTAGATGGGTATCGGCAATAGCTATCCACACATTTTCTACTGAACCGCAGTCTGAAGGTCTGTTCATAGAAGAGATAATAGCCTGTTTAGAGTTAATGTCAAAAATTATTGAATTATTCAAAATTTATAATAATATATCATCTCTCTAAAAAAAGTATGATTAGAAGGAGAAAAATAATGAATGTCTGTCCCATCTGCGGGTGTAATATAGAAAAACCTGAAGGCAACAGGGAGGGCGATCTGTTCGAGTGCACCGAATGCGGTGTTCTGCTGGAGATTACATCCCTGGAGCCCTTTGAATTTATACTCTATGAAGAACCCGAAAAATAGCAATCTGTCCTCTGAAATTATGGATTACAGGGCAGAAATGCTTTCCCGTTACAGTTTTAACGGGATTAATATCCGTTTGCTCTGTGAAGGTGAAAACACCCTGCTCGAGGGAGAGGTTCTAATTCCTTCACTGCTGAATAAGCTGAGAATCAGGCTTAAAGCATCAGGATTACTGACGAATGTCCGTCTAAATATCCATATTTCAGCAATTGACAGGCGTATATCCCGAAATTCGTTCTTTATTCCTGCTGAAAATAAAATAAACCTTTATTCCTCGCCCCAGAAAAATAAGCTCTCAATACAGGTCCTCAGGGGTGATCCTCCTCTCTGCAGAATTGCCGAAATGGATTCTTTATCGTGCTTGTGGACACCCTTCAGATGCTATGGGTGGACAGATACAAAAAACCTGGTAAGTACCGAAATAAACCAAAAATACACCATGTTGACCAGGGGTCAGTGTATAGTATTAACCCGAAAGGAACTCCTGTCTTTCAAAGAAATTCTCTTTAAGGAATACCTTGAAAAGGGGATAGGGTATTCCCTTGGAGCTTCATCCCGTGACGAGGTGGACTGTTCAGGCTTCATCATGAGAACTGTGTATGACAGGTTCAAAGTATGCATGCCGAAACATTCCGAAGACCAGTTCAATATTAGCGGTTATGCGACCAATGATCCAAAGGAGCTGGATATAATATATGCCAGAAGCATACTGAAAGGCAATAAGCACATTGCTTTTCTTTTTTTGCAGGGCAACAGCATCAGGGTGCTTGAAGCCTCATACAGGAAAAAAAAGGTAATAGCCTGTGACCTTGAAAACTTTAAGCAAAGGTTTAATATTGTCGGAATCAGGAGACTTTTTTGGGTATTATGACTTTTGATATACCATACACCATTCTTCAGGTGCCTGGAAGACAAGGGGCTGTTTACAGCCCCTTGTTATACTTATTATATTTACTGCTGTTCTTCTTCCTTTTTATAGGATTCAATAATCTTTTCAGCTATAGCATGGGGAACCTCTTCATAGTGCGAGAACTCCATATTAAAATTGCCCCTTCCGCCCGTCATGCTTTTCAGCTCATTGGAATAATTAAAGAGTTCTGACATGGGAACAACCGCTTCGACTATGCTTCTTCCCTTCTTCGAATCCATACCCAGTATCCTTCCTCTCTTTGAAGAGACATCCCCGGTTATATCACCCATATACTCGTCAGGAACAACAGCTGAAAGCTTCATATAGGGCTCCAGAAGAACAGGCTGGGCATCGTGAAAGGCCTTTTTGAAACCCATGGAACCGGCAATCTTAAAGGCAATTTCAGAGCTGTCAACAGGATGATAGGAGCCGTCATAAAGTATGACCTTTACATCAACAACGGGAAAACCAGCCAGGATGCCTTCTTCCATTGCACCAATAACACCCTTCTCAACCGCAGGGATATAAGTTTTCGGTATTACCCCTCCCACAATGGCATTAACAAATTCAAAGCCATCACCTCTTTTCTGGGGTATTATCTCTATATGGCAGTCACCGAACTGCCCTTTTCCGCCGGTCTGTTTTTTATATCTGCCATGGGCCTTGGCAGAAGCCTTTATGGTTTCTTTATAGGGAACCTTAGGCGGTTTCAGATCCACATCAACATTATACTTATTCTTAAGCTTGCTAACAATAACTTCCACATGCTGCTGTCCCATGCCTGATATTATAAGTTCATTGGTCTGAGAATCCCTTTTGTAGACGAAGGTCGGATCCTCTTCAAGGAGTCTTGATATTGATGCGCTGATCTTGTCCTCATCTTTTTTTGTCTTCGGCTCTATGGCAAAGGACATAATTGGTTCGGGTATAAGTATCGGAATAACCTGAAGATCGCCCGGGTTTATGGAGACTGTATCTCCTGTATTGGTGGTCTTGAGTTTGGCAACAGCACATATGTCGCCAGCGCTTGCCTCGACAATTGCTTTGGAATTTTTCCCCATCAGGTAAATAAGCTGGCCGATTCTTTCTTTCTGGTTATTGGTCCGGTTTATAATGGTGGTATCTGTGCCCAGTACTCCCTGAAGAACTTTGATGAACGTTATCTTTCCGGTAAAAGGGTCTGATGTCGTTTTAAATACATAACCAAGGAAGGGCAGTGAATCATCAATTTCAATCCTGATCTTTTCCTTCTCAGCATTAAGACCGTAAATTTCCAGAGCCTCTGAAGGGTTGGGAAATATGAGGTCTATCCATTCAAGTAGATTCTTAATGCCTATATTTTTCATAGCTGAACCACAGAAAACAGGGCATACAGACCCGCTGTGAAATGCCTTTCTCAAAGTCTTAATCAGCTCTTCTATATCTATTGATTCTTCATTTAAATACCTCTCCATGAGGTTTTCATCGAATTCAACAATGCTCTCGACAAGAGAATCGTGCATTTCATCTATCTTGTCCTTTAGGTCTTCAGGTAATTCTTTCTCCTCATAATCCCCTGACTGGTCATCTTTATAATAATAAGCCTTCTTATAAAATATATCTACAATACCACAGAATTTTGCTTCTGTCCCAATAGGATAAAATACCGGAACAGCCTTGGTGTCAAAGGAATCTTCAATTGATTCCAGGGCAGAATCAAAATTACCCCTTTCCCTGTCAAGCTTATTGATAAAAAACGCCCGCGAGGCCTTGAAATCATGGGCGTCTTTGTAAACCTTCTCTGTCTGGACCTCAACACCGCTCACAGCGCATACAACAACAAGGGAAGACTCTGTAACGCTGATGCAGTTTTTTGCATCCTGGATAAAGTTTCCGAAACCGGGCGTATCAAAGATATTAATTCTGCATTTGCCATGGGATGTATAAGCCATACTTGATGATATGGAGATTTTTCTTTTTATTTCCTCTTCATCAAAATCTGTAATTGTATTGCCTTCATCAACCTTTAAAAATCTGTTAGTTGCCTTGGTAGTATAGAGCATCGATGAAGTCAGCTGGGTCTTGCCGGTACTTCCATGCCCTACAATGGAAATGTTTTTTAGATTCTGGTTCTTTAATTCTGCCATTTTATCCTCCAATTAAAAAAAGAGTCTTTTATATAAGATTTTACTTATAACACACCAGTCCAATATATCAAGTTAATTTTTCAAACTGTGAAAGTATTGTTGTAGTACAGAGCAAATAAACGCTTCACAGGGGATTTAAATTCATTGACGGAAAAAATGCCTTCTGGTAATTAAAAAGATAAGGATGCTATGACATTTAAAAGATATCTTCATATTATTTTATTACTGGTTTCAGCATGTCCCAGGGTATTTGCGCTTCAGGACATAAATTACTATATATCTGTCAGCTTGCTGACTAATCTCCACAGCAGCAGAGTCTACTACAGTTTTGCCGATAACTCAAGCTTCAACTACCATATCAGGCCAGATAACCCTTCCGAAGGCTATTATGAGGAGAATTCCGTATACACAAACTTCACCGCAGACCGGTTTAATAAAGCCCAGTATTCCATATCCCTTCTCATGAGTTATGGCAGACAGGATTATTTTCTTGCAGTTGAATCTTCCCTCGTCGATGGGAGGGCAACCTTCCCCCTTATGGGCGGCACCTTTTCAGAAAGCAGTAATACAGCCTATCTCCTGGAAAAGGATGTGTGGGGATATACCAGGATTAACCACGGAATTTCTCTTAAGGGCATAATCCGTGACCTTGGCCCTATAAAGCTCTATTGGGTCCTGGGTATTGATTATTTGATGATGGATTTTGACATCATAAGGCACAACTATACCTTTAAGGAAGACCAGGTCTTCCGGACAGCCCAGTGGATCAGGAAGTCCTATTCGGATTTCGGCATAAATGCCTTTATTGAATCCAATTATTTGATATACAAAGAGATGAGACTGTTTATAAAAATTGGCTACAAATACTACAGGGACAGGGTTTTTAGAATAGAAACCGGTCCGGTTTTTCAGCACTCCGGTGTTGATTTCAACCCAAGCTCCGTAAGCTTTCAGATTGGCATAATCCACAAACTCTGATAAGTTGAAACCTTATCAGCCCCTCTTGTAGCCTCTTAAAAATCTTCTCATTCCTGCTGGGTTGCCTGCCATTGAAAAGAGGCTTTCATTGACATCATCAAAAGGTTTTTGGTCAATTATCAGATCTTTCAGCAGGCCGCAGGCATTATCCCTGGAAATAAAGTCAAACTGATATGCTGAAGCAATCTCACAGGAGAGCTTAGCCCGGTGATCAGATATCTCGACCCTTCTTTTTTCCGGATTAGTTTCTTTTCCGTTGAAAAGCACTATGTTAAAATAACCACCGACACCAATATTATTGGTTGATGCCGCATTGGTAGCATTTATTATGGCAAGGAGACCATCTTCCGGGGCAAAACCATTCAGTCTCTCTTCCAGGGTTTTATTCATCGACCACCGGATAAAAACCAGATCCGATATATCCTGTCCTGAACCAACGGACTGGAAGATGCTCTGGGCTTTACTCAGACTGCCGTCGATCATTGATAGAACATAGATATCAAATTCACCGCTCGGATCAAGACCTGCAAGGATGCTCCTGTTTAAAAAAACATATCTTACATCCTCAATCATACCTTTCCAGGATAAAAGGCTAAGCACATGATCGATTATCTCCCTGTGTTCAATGCTGTAACTTGATGATTCATTAGCATAACTGCCTGAAATGAAATCCCTGATATTAAAATTATATTTTGCACTGATTATGGAATCAATATGCCTCATTTTTATCTCTTTTGCAGATTCAAAAGCCATTTTTGCAACATCTTCAAGACGAATAAAAGCATCTTCTTTATTTATAATATTTGTTTTAAACTCCCTGTACCGGTCCCTTATCATGTTTCTGATCCTGGAACGAAGTTCTGCCGCTATCAGGACAGTTCCTGAACATCCAAGGCATGCAGAGATCTTCTGCTGAATTTCAATATCATTGTCGATTATAGTCTGTATTTTATCAGCTGAATCAATTTTTCTTTCAAAATTGCCATAGGTAGTCTGCTCATCGCATACCATTACGCCTGAATATTTATCAAATCTCAAAGCATTAATTACTGTCATTTTACAATCTCCTTTACTCCAAAGGTTTTTTGCTTTACCGGCACACAATAAACCGCTCTAAATACTGTCAAAATATTTATATCCTCTAAGAAACAGATCCAGCTGTTTTTTATCGCTGGCATATCTGAAAAGTTTTTCCTCTGCCTCCTCGAAAGGCATTTCCTTAAAGAAAAGTCCGTCGATAAGCTCCCTGGTCCTGTCAGCATCAAGCCATCCTTTTTTATACGCCTTTACTATGTCTGACCCGACTTTTGGTTTGTGGTCTGAAAACATCCTGAAGCCTTCTTTGCCCTTTTTTTCTATAATGCATAAATGGCAGTAGCCGCCGACCTGATGATTATATAAGCTTGCCTGGTCCACGGCCCAGAACATTTCGATAAGCCCTTCCACAGGGTCTATACCGTCTCTTCTTTTCTGGAGAGGAGTTTTGTTTATAAACTCAGCAAATATAATGTTGCAGACATCAGCGCCTGCACCCACAGAACTGAACAGTGAAGGCATGGGGTTTATTACACAGTTTGACGGTTGTATTTCAAAGAACTGAATAGGGCTATCCCCGTCATAGCAGGCAAATATAAATTCAATCTTGTTTATCTCGTCTATAATGCCACTTTTTTCTTTTTTGTTGATAATCTCAAGGGCTTTTTTGACAATATCCTCCTGCTTTATTTCAGTTTTTGTCCTGTTTTCAGTAAAATAGTTCCTGTTTACATCATCCATGGTAAAGCCATAAAGGTATTTCAGCCTGGAATTAATCTTCTCCCTTGTATTTTCTGTTATAATTCCGGCGGCCATTTCAGCCAGCTCAGAAGCTGTTTCGGGAAAACCCTGAGCGTGGCTTTTAACCATGGTATCTATCCTGTTTTTAATCTTGTGGACGCATTCCATGCCGAAATTTGGAAATCCCACAAAACCGGCTATAAAGCCCATACCCAGGGTTTGTGAAATCTCTTCATCTAGAACAGAATGGATATTGTTCGAGTGGTATGTTCTCCTCAAACCTCTGACGGTCAGATATTCCTCGTCGCTTATCATATATGCCAGATTTTCATTGATTTTTAGGGTATTAAGTACAGCCATGTCTAACTCCTTGTGTTCAAACATTTGGAAAACAAATTTATACTGAGTTGCGTACCCATTATAGATAATTTTTGACAATTTGCCATAAAATTTTGTTTTTTTCTTTATATTTTTTTGTAAATTTGCTATATGTTGAAAGATTGTCAATGTCCTGATGAAGGTTATCTTTAGGATTATAATTATATTATTTATAGGAAGTTTGAATTGATGGAAAATAATAATAACCCTTCTCCTTACATCAGACATGATCAGAATCCTCCGGAGTTTACCCTTAAGGCCATTATTCTGGGCATACTGATTGCGGTAATATTCGGTGCTGCCAATGCTTACCTTGCTCTGAGAGTATCCATGACTGTATCGGCATCCATCCCGGCTGCTGTGATCTCCATGGCAATCTTAAAGAGCTTTTTTAAAAACAGCTCCATACTTGAAAACAATATGGTGCAGACCATAGGTTCATCAGGAGAATCTCTTGTCGCTGGCGTTATCTTCACCCTCCCTGCCCTTATTTTCCTGGGCCTTGGCCTGGATTACATGAAGATTTTCCTTTTCAGCATTGCTGGCTGTATTATAGGAGTCCTCCTAATGATACCCCTGAGATACTATCTTGTCAACAAAGAGCACCGAAATTTGCCTTTTCCTGAAGGAACTGCATGTGCTGAGGTCCTGATAGCTGGTCAGGAAAAGGGCAATAAGGCTCAGTTTGTTTTTTCCGGTTTAGCCCTGGGAGCCTTTTACAAATTCTGTATAAATGGTTTCAGACTTATTAAGGACATACCGGCTTTTACGTCAAGAAAACTGCACCTTGCTACCCTTGAGTTTGAGCTGTCTCCCATACTGCTCGGCGTGGGCTATCTCATAGGCCCCAGGATTAGCGCCGTAATGCTTGCCGGGGGATTATTGGGATGGGTCGTTTTCCTCCCGGCCATACATCTCATAGGGGAAAATCTTGCTGTTCCCATTTATCCTGCCGGGATTCTCATATCGGAAATGGGACCATATGATATATGGAATTTTTATTTGAGATACATTGGCGCCGGGGGCGTTGCTATAGGCGGTTTCCTCAGCATAATAAAATCCCTCCCCATAATAATTAATTCATTTAAAAGAAGCATAGAGGGTATTAAAAACAGCATAAACAAAAACAGCTTGACCATCCGGACAGAAAAAGACCTTAACCTCAGATACATAATAGCAGGCCTGATTCTGGTTTCAATACTGATTCTGGCTGTGCCCGCTTATAATATTAATCTTCTGGGGCTGGCTGTCCTTCTGGCTTTCTCATTCTTTTTCGTGGCAGTCTCATCGCGGATAGTAGGACTTATCGGATCTACAAGCCAGCCTGTCAGCGGCATGACCATATCTGCCTTAATTGTGGTAGCAGTACTTTTTCTTGGCATATACGGGGCAAATGAAACAACAAAGGCCGCATCAATCAGCATATCCGCCATAATATGCATAGCCATATGTCTGTCCGGGGACATGGCCCAGGATCTCAAAACCGGGTTTCTCGTTGGAGCAACCCCGTACAGACAGCAGTACGGTGAGCTTATTGGAACCCTCATTTCTTCCTTTGCAGTCGGTTATATTCTGATTCTTCTTCATAAAGCCTATGAACTTGGGTCCAGGGAACTCCCTGCCGTCCAGTCAAGACTTATGGCGGATATTGTTGACGGCATCATGGGAGACAGCCTGCCATGGGTTTTTATATTCATTGGAGTTATGGTAGGTCTTATTGTTGAGCTGTTAGGTATATCAGCACTGCCTTTTGCCATAGGGCTTTACCTTCCCATCTCCACGTCATCACCCATAATATTCGGCGGCCTGCTGTACTGGTTTGTAGACAGGAAAATGAGCAAAAAACATCTAAACGACCAGAGAGAGGTGAAAGAAAGAGGGACCCTCTTTGCTTCCGGTCTAATAGCCGGCGATGCACTGATGGGTATATTGCTGGGCTTTCTTACGGTTTTCACCATTTCAGGAAAATCAGTTATAGAATATTTTCACATAAGAGAGATAGTTCCTGGAGCTCTGGCTGAAGATATCATAAGCTTCTTAATATTTCTTGGACTTATAGCCTTTTTTTACCTGTACATATCTAGAAAAAAAGAAAAGCAGGTTAGTGATAGATAGGGCTGGAATCTGATAAAGGCTTCTATCAGCTGAATTTATATCCTGGTATGAAATAACGGAAATCAGCATCAGGAAATATATTATCCTTAAGTTCAAGCTCGTAGACATATTCAGGATCTATCATTTTGCTTTTTACCTGCTCATACAGGGTATTGAACCTGTTTATGTGGTTTTTTGTCCTCTTCACGGCATACTGTACCGCTGTACCATTCCTGATAATAAAAGCCCAATCCGATGACTGGGCCAGAAATAATTCCCTTGTCATCTGATTCAATGCTCTTTTCATGACACCATCTGCGCTTCCATGATGCTGGGCAAGCTGTATAATCCTTTCTTCCATCATGTGAAGATGGGGATATATCCAGGAATTTGATTCATCAAGCCAGAAATCCGCATAGGCATTCTCCCCCCAGGACGAATAGGGGAGCTCCGCTTCCTGATTAACAGGATAGTATTCAAGGTAATCAGCAGGTGTAATCATCTCGATAAGATCCTGGTCATAAAAAATCTTTTTGATAAGAAATTCCAGAAAAACCGGCCCTTCATACCACCAGTGGCCGAAAAGTTCAGCATCAAAGGGAGTAAAAACAAAGGGGATCCTGTCCATAATCCCGGATAATCTTTCAAACTGGTATACCCTCTGGTCCAGGAAATGCTGGGCGTGGACTGACGCCATCTCTATAGCACGAAATGGATCATAAAGATCTTTATAACTGGTCCTGCCGGTAATCCTGTGGTATTTAATGCCGGTATTTATCCTGATGCCATCGGGATGAATATAGGGCTTTATGTAATCAAAATCCATGTCAAAACCGATATCCCTGTAAAACTCCCTGTAGTTCACATCACCGGGGTAACCGATTTTTGCATGCCATACCTGTTTTGAGGATTCTATATCCCTGCCGAAGGCGGCAACGGGTGCTTTACTGCATACCAGGGGGGCATATACCCCGTAGAGTGCTTTAGGATCCGAGTACAGCATACAGGTATGTTCACAGAAAAAATAAGATATGCCGAATTTATGAAGATTTTCCTCCAGTCCTGGTGTATACCCACATTCAGCAAGCCATATGCCTGCAGGGTCGACACCCAGATGCCTTCGATGGGCATCTCTTGCCGTAGCCAGGAGGGCGTCAATCGTTTCCTCCCTCTTGACAAGAGGGAGGAATGCATGGGTAGCTGTGCATGTTACAATATCAAGGACTCCTATATCCTGAAAATATTTGAATCTGCTGATAATATCCATTTTCAAAGAATCAGTAAAATACCTGAGATAATTAGTAAACTTCCTTAAATACATGGAAGCGGTTATATTAAGCTGGGCATTTTTCTTTGTTCTCAGAACCTCTTTTTCCGAAAGCTCAATGAGCTTTTCCAGATGTCTCTTATACCTGTAATTAAGCAGCGGGTCCTTGAGCATGCTTATTAAAGGCGGAGTGAGGGACATGGCAAGGCGGAACCTCACCCCTTCATCCACCAGCCTCTCAAACATCTGGAGCAAAGGTATGTAGGTCTCTGATATGGCTTCAAAAAGCCAGTTCTCCTCCAAAAAATATATATGGTCGGGATGCCTTACAAAAGGGAGGTGAGCATGCAGAAGCAAAGAATAAAAACCCCTTTTCATCTATTAGAACTCCGCCATTGTCGAGCTTCCGAAATAATCCCCATCGGATCCTTTCCTGCTCTTTTTTGAGACATCTTCAGATGCCTGGCCGTTCTGTATTTCCTTCAGTGCATCCATCATGGCTCTTTCCTTTTCTGAAAAAAGGAGTACCTGGCCGTCAATGGAAATCAGTGGCTTTATATAGTCCTTTCGGGATAGAATTTCTTTGCTTTTTCTGATATTATGCAGGTCCACCTTCTTCCATTTCAAACCGTAGGTAACGAAATCCTTGGGTGTTTTTTTTGTGTTTGAACGGGCAACGGGAACAAAGTAGCCCTCCCGGGATTTAAGCCCAATTTCAACACAGTAATAACAGTTGCTCTTTGGTACCTTTATAAAGTATCTGTTCGCAATATCAGGGTATATATCAAAATAAGAATTCGCATTGTCTCCCTTAAAATCTACCATTGTTACATCATATACCCTTAATGCCACGCTTACTTCGGAGATATCACCGTTAATCTCTTCTCTGGCCTTGTTAATATCATCAGGAACCAGATCCCAGTACACAAAAACCTCATAGGGGTTCTTTACCAGCAAATGAATTCGGGATTTCAGATAGGAAGTAGGGAGAAAGACGTCTTCATCTATGTCATTGAACTGCTCTGATGTTCCTGTGTCATATTTAGCCTGGCGGATAGCGTTTTCTTCCTCCCCCTCAGATAAATCTCCCAGGTATTTTCTCCTTTTGGAGGAGCCTACAACATCAACAATTTCTGCGCTTCCAGCGGTCTTATCCCTGCCTTGTTCTTTTTTTCCCTTTTTGCCTCCCTTGAAACCGCCTGCAGATTTTTTTACCTTTTTCCCCGATTTTGAGGCAGACTTCTCTGATTCCTGAGAAGGTTTTTCCGGCTTTTTTTTGTTACAGGCCATTATAGCATTTATCAGCTCGTCTTTTTTTAAGGAATGCCTTCCCTTGATATCCATTGACTTTGAGAGTTCAACAAGCTGTTTCTTCGTCATCTTAACAAGTTCCTTCTTATCCATTTTATAATGCCTCCTTTAATAATCTGAGCCTGATAATACCGGAAATAAAATCATTTTTGTCAAATACGAATATATAACTTTGTACCGGCTTTAGCAAGTAAAAAACAGATATTCCCCCTTTTGTCAATAAGAAATTATCCATACTGAATAATTTCTTATTGACAAATATTTTTCTTCACTTAATCTCTATATTAAATACTGATTTTCTATACGGAAAAATATTTAAATACTAAGAATTCTACGGATAATTCAATATTATAAACTGATATAAGGTTAAAAATTCCAATATAGAATCAGGTAAATTTATTATACCTGAAAAATTGATATTCAGGAACTTCAGTGTATATACCATGGTTTAGCCCATGTTTTCTGAAATTTAAGGTAATTTCTGATAAACGGGCTAGCTTTAATATGTCTTAGGACAGCGGATGATGCCTGTAAGCCATTACAGCTAATCAAGGAGATTGATTATGGAAGAAAAGAGAAAGATACTGAACATTTACCATATTCTTAGCAAAGAATACCCCCAGGCCCATATCAGGCTTAATTATTCCTCCCCTTTCGAGCTTTTGGTTTCTGCAATTCTGGCAGGCCAGAGCTCTGAGGATAAAGTTAACCCGGTAACAGAAGAGCTGTTTAATAAATACCCGTCGATAAACGAGCTCAGCAAGGCCAGTCCGGAAGACATTGAAGAGATTATAAAATCAACCAGCGTATATAAGGGCAAAGCTCAAAGCATAATATCCATATCCAAGATGCTTATCAGGGAATACAACAACAAATTTCCCGATACTGTGGAGAAACTCACTGAATTTCCGGGGGTAGGCCAGCGAACGGCTAAGCTGGTCCTTGCAAACTGTTTTTATTATCCTGCCATTCTTGTAGATTCATACTTCAAGAGAGTCGCAAAACGGGTCGGCATAACCAAAGGGGATACCCCCGATGAAATAGAGGCAGACCTCATGGCGAAACTCGATGAGAATAAATGGACAAGGTTTTCCCTCACCATGGCTGAACACGGCAGGGATATATGCCTTCCAAAGTCACCAAAATGCCTTGAATGCAAGCTTTTTAACCTCTGCGAATACGCCGGGCATCAGAAAATCTGACCTGAGGCGGTAAATATGGACCTTGAAATAAAATACAGTGGCAGTGAAACGGTTAATCTGAACATACCAAAGAAACTTGAATCATCGGTAAGATTCCTGAATATAAACGACTCCGTACCATCGATTACAAAGAAAGATATTGTTTCGAGGTTAAGACCCATAGTAAAATCCCCCAAAACCAGTGACATGATATTAGTGGCAGTTTCCGACATTACCCGTAAGACCGGATTCAGCCAGTTTTTCCCCCTGCTGCTTGGGGAATGGGAGAAAAAAGGGGTCAAAAGGGAAAATATATCGTTTATTTTCGCAACAGGCGTTCACAGGGCACCGACAGATTCAGAAATGGAGCAGATTTTGGGAAAAGATATTTATATGGCCTTTAAGGGCCGTATTCTTATAAACAATGCCAGCCAGGACAGTGATTACCGTTTTTATGGCACAACAAACCTGAATACGCCCGTATTCCTGAATAAGGCTCTGGATAAATTTGATAAATTTTTTATTACCGGGACAGTTAAATTCCACTATTTTGCCGGTTTTGGAGGCGGAAGAAAAACCATAGTCCCCGGAGTTGCTTCATCACAAACAGTTGCAAAAAATCACAGTTTAAGTATAGATTATGAGAATTACTCCTTCAGCAAAGGGGTTGATATCGGTTCAGTAGCAGAAAATCCGGTGGCTCGGGACATGCAGGAGGCAGCCGGTATGGCCAGGATAGACGGGGCTGTCAATACCATTATAAGCTCCGACGGAAGAATAATTGATCTTTTTGCTGGAGATCACGATGATGTTTTCAATAAAGGCATAAATAAGGCCAAAGAGGTATATTCTGTTAAAATAGAAAAAAAAGCTGACATCGTCCTTGCTGTTGGAAGCGGTTACAGGAACCTTCTGCAGACCCACAAGGTTCTTTACAATGCACATAGGGTAATCAGGCAGGGTGGCTACAAGATAATAGCATCCCCCTGTTATGATGGAATAGGAAGTGATAGTTACAGGAAATGGATAGAAATCAAAAATATTAAAAGTCTGGTTGACACGCTGAGGATTGAACCCGATATTAACGGACAGACAGCCCTTTCAACCCTTCTTAAGGCAAAAAACACATTTATCCTGACGGAATTACCGGATAGAACTGTTGAGCTGTTCAGCATGAAAAAAACACCAAGCATACAGGATACCATGGATAGTATAATAAAAAAGCTTGAAAATCAGGGCATAGACAAACCCCTCATATATGTCATGCCCCAGGCAGGAGAGACAATTGCTTTCATGGAAAAAGGAGATCTCCATGAAAAATGACATTGCTGAGCATATTGACTCAATAAAGCAGGAACTTTTCAAAGCTGCCAGGAAAATATGGCAATACAGGGAATTATCCCTTCAGGAGCATAAATCTTCAAAGCTTCTTCAGAGTCTTGCAGAAAAACACTGTTTTACGGTAAGAAGCGGGTTAGCCGGCATGACCACAGCTTTTGAAGCTTCTTTTAACAAGGGCAGGGGAAATTATAAAATAGCCTTTCTGGCGGAATACGATGCTCTTCCCCATGTTGGCCACGGCTGCGGGCATAATCTGATAGGGACTGCGTCTTTGGGGGCCGCTGTCGGGCTTTCTAAAATTGCCCAAAAAGCAGGTCTGGAGGTCTTTCTGTTCGGGACCCCTGCTGAAGAGACTATCGGAGGAAAAATCAGCATGCTGGAGGCAGGCTGTTTTGATGAAATGGATTTCATCATAATGTTCCACCCTTCCTGCCTGAATTCTGTCAGCGGTGATTCCCTTGCCATAAGCGCCTTTGATGTTACATTCTATGGAAAGCCCGCCCACGCGGCAGCAGACCCTTTTAATGGAATAAACGCCCTGGATGGACTTGTATCATTCTACAACAGCATCGCCATGTTAAGACAGCAATTGAGAAGTGATGCCCGGATACATTTTATTATCAGACAGGGAGGCTATGCCCTTAACATAATCCCTGAAAAAGCTGTTGGGGAAATTGCAATCAGGGCTAAAGACAGGGCCTACCTGGAAATTATTACCGAAAAGATCCGAAAAATGGCCAGAGCAAGCGCTTCAGCCACATTTACAAAAGTAAATTTCAGAATGAGTATGCCGACATATTATGAAATGCATCAGCACCCGGTGCTTGCTGATACTTTTTTAAAAACTGCAGAGGAACTGGGCATATCTGACTTCAGTTACAGGATAAACGCCGGTTCTGTGGATATTGGAAATGTATCCCACAGGATACCGTCCCTGCATGCTTACCTTAAGATTGCAGACGAAGATGTTCCGGGGCATTCAGCAGAATTTGCCCGTGCTGCTGTAAAGGAAGAGTCCCTGGAAATAATGGTCAAAGCAGCAAAAATAATGGCCATCACCAGCCTGAAAATAATCAATGATCCCGTGCTTTATGCCGGCCTGAAAAACCCCAATGGCTGAAACACAATTTCCTAGAATTCTCTAAGCCCTTCCTGTATGCCCTTGTGCATATCATACCAGAAACTTAGGGCGGCTTCATTCCTGTCTTTCTTAAAGAAATCAAGCCAGTAGACAAGTTCTTTATCATTATTATTTAAAACTGTATGCTTTCTCTCAAGAAAGTGGCTGATAATATCAATATTTCTTGAAGATTCCCAGAATATGCCTGCATTCCGGCTGTTTATCCTGCTGGAGGTCATCCGTATATTTTCAAGAAATTCCTTCCTGACTCCAAATATTGAATCAACTATTTCCGGCATCATCTCTTCTGCCCAGTTTCTATGGAACCGGCATACACCAAGATTATCCATCACCAGCTCGGATCTGAACCTGGAAGCTCCCTTCCTGCCGAGTTCCCTGGGGCCATAGAAATCCTGCCCATAGTACATGTAGTATTTACCCATAATAGCCATGGGGGATAGAACACCCGGTGTCCAGTACTGGTTAGGTACCATCCATCCTCTTCTTGCATTGGCATTATAAACAAATGAATCCAGCACTTTCCCCCCCTTATCCCTGGAGAGTTTCCTGGCAAACTTCCGGGCACCCTGTTGAAAATCCATAATACCCCTTTTCTCAATTATCGAATCCAGTATATCCATGCCAAGCTCAGCATTACGCATTGATGAGGCTACAGGATCAAAATCACCGGGTATAAATTCAGGCAAACCCTTTACTCCAATTTCCTCAGGACACAGATATCCCTCATGAAGACATTCCATCAGCCATGATATCACACCGCCGGCCGAAATGGCATCGAAACCATAAATGTCCGCATGATGGTTGAGCCTTTCAGCAGCTCTCTGGTCGAAAATTCCGGACAGAGGCCCCATGGTCTGATAAGGCTCATAATCCTTTTTGAATTCACCGTATAATTTCTTGCATACACCAGCGCATGGCTCGCCGCAGGTTTTTTGTATCTTCGGTTTTATGGTTTCTTCGTTGAACTGTCTTAGATAATGATCAAGAATAAATCTATTGTGTATATCAATACGGTCATTTTCTGACAGATATATACTCCTGTAGTTAAAGGAGAACATTGTGCCCTTAAGGCTGGCATAATTGGAGCCGAAAGTGCCTCCTGTCCCGAGAACAGGGTCAAAGCGGTACTTAGTGGTAGATTCAAGGTCTTTTGCCTGCATTTTCATATTATACTTTTCCTCAAACCATTTATCAGCCACTTTATGATCCCTGAAATCCTCATCAACAAAAGTGCCTCCATAGATAACCGAAGTAATGCCATGCTCCCTTAAAAGCTTGCTTCCGAACCCGCCCCTTCCCGCCCATGTATCGGCATGAGTGAATCGGCCATTCTGGAGCGGGCATGAACATATGGCTCCGAAATCAGTGGATAAAGCTGCCTTGCCTGCAGCAAGGATCCTGGGGTCATTTTCAAACCTGTCTCCGAACATGTCCAATACTTTATCCATTAGTCCATAGATGCCCTTTCTCCGGTTATCAAATATCCTGTTAATGTCTAAGGAATGTATCTCAACCTGTATTTCCTCCCCCATGTTCCGGTTGAGGTACAGAACGCTGGGAGAAGAAGCCCTGCCGAGAATGGACAGCATATTAATGCCCAGATTATCAAATACTAGTGCCGCACCTCCCATGGAGGAGATGTAGAATCCTCCCCAGCATGGAGAAAAACCAGAAAATATAAGTCTGTTTGAGCCTGGAAAGATTGAACCGGCCAGTATTCCTGCCCCGATATTAAGGCTGTTGTTTTTGGCTGAGAGATGGAGTCCAAGGTCTACAGGGCCGAAAAAATCTCCCAGCCTGTAGCGGTCCATCCTGTAGAATGCATTTCCCGCATCCACAGAAAGCACCTTAATATCCCCTGGCAATCCTTTTCCCCCTTTTAAATACTCAGAATCTTTGTCTTTGCAGGATTTGTTCTATTCAAACAGAAATTATTCATAATTTTTATCCCTTTTTCAAATATTTGCGTATGCTGTTTTAATTTAATTATTATTTATCAGACAGGTTTCAAGGTCAAGAGAATACGAAATTATGTTTTGTCCGCCTGTATTTCGGTTTAGTTCTTTATTTTTAAACATTTGTACTGTACTATAGTATTTGGGTATTAGAGAAACAATTAATTAAATATTTAAGGAGAAAAAAATGAAAAAGACAGAGCCGGTAAAAAAGGGTGATTTCATCCAGGCCTTCACTCTTAAGGACCACCATAATAATCCAATCAACACCGATGCTTACAAGGGAAAGATAATCCTTCTTTCCTTTCATCCCCTGGCATGGACACCCGTTTGCAGCGACCAGATGAAAAGCATAGAGGCAAATATTTCCGAGTTTAACAGACTAAATACCCTGTGCCTTGGCATCAGCATAGATACTGTATTCACAAAGAAGGCGTGGAGCAGGGATATAGGGATAAAAAGCTTCAGCATGCTTGCAGATTTCTGGCCCCATGGAGAGATAGCTCAAAATCTGGGTATCTTCAGGGATAAGGATGGTTTTTCAGAAAGGGCAAACATTATACTTGATGAAAACAGCCGTGTTATTTTCATAAAGACCTACCCGATCAGTCAACTTCCCGATATAAAAGAGATCGTTACCTTTATAAAAGATCTTAGTGTATCCTGAGAGAGAGGGATTTTTAATGAACAGACTTGAGATACATGATCTTTATGTCAGGGTAGGTGAAAAAACCATACTGAAAGGCATAAACCTTGAAATCCCCGAGGGTGAATCCCATATACTCTTCGGACCCAACGGATGCGGTAAGACCAGTCTTTTGATGTCAATAATCGGATACCCGGAGTATAAAATCACCAAGGGGAAGATTATCTATAAAGGAAAAGATATAACAAATTTTGCCATAGACGAGAGAGCAAGAGAAGGAATCGGCATAAGCTTTCAAAAACCGCCCTCAGTCAAGGGAGTCACATTAAGAAAGATTCTAAACACACTAAAGGACGGAGAAACAGTCCTTGATGGCTTTATAGGAACATTAAAAATGGAAGAATACCTTGACAGGGATATTAACCTCGGGTTTTCCGGGGGAGAGGTAAAAAGGAGCGAACTGCTCCAGCTTATATATCAGAACCCGGATTTTGTAATGTTTGATGAACCAGAATCCGGTGTAGATGTTGAAAATATTAGAATTATCGGAAATGTAATAAAGAAATTCCTCTACCCTGAGAAAACATGCAGTTTAAAACAGTGCCAAAAAAGCGCATTATTAATAACCCATACCGGGTTTATAATGGATTATATAAATACCGATAAGGCTTATGTGATGATGGAAGGTGAAGTGCTCTGCAGCGGGAATCCAGAGAAAATTTTCAGCCAGATACAGAAATGCGGATTCAAGGAGTGTACAAGATGCCAGTAAACAATAATTCCTTATCCAGAGAGGATAAGATAAAACTCGAAAATGCGGGTATAGAACTCAACCCAAAAAACAAAAGCGGCGATTTCCTGATGATAGGGCAGGAAGGAATATCATCCTCATCCTTCGATGAAAACCTGACATTAATGCCGTTAAGGACAGCTCTTGAGAGGAAACCGGAGATTGAATCCTATATGTGGAAGCTGATAGATCCCCAAAAGGATCAGTACACCAGGCTCGCTTATGAGAACAGAGCTAAAAACGGATATTACATACACCTGAACCCCAACTCAAAAATTGAAATGCCATTTCAGGCCTGTTTTTTCATAAAAGAATTGAAATCAGAGCAGATTGTTCACAATATAATTATCCTGGAGGAAAATTCAGAGCTCCATATAATCAATGGGTGCGCCGCAGGAAACTATGTCCTTCAAGGCTCCCATATAGGTATAACTGAAATATTTCTAAGGAAGAACTCCTTTCTTTCCTATACAATGATACACGACTGGTCACCAGAAATGACCGTAAGACCCAGGTCTGCTGCTGAAATTGGTGAAAATGCCCAATATATATCCAATTATGTCTCCCTGAGAAAAACAAAAACCACCCAGACTCATCCGGTTGTTACAATAAAGGGAGAGGGCGGCAGAGCAAGGCTGAATTCCATACTATATGCACCGGAAGATTCAAACCTTGATGTCGGGGGTAAAATAATACTTTCTGCAAAGCATGCGCGGGGAGATATTATCAGCAGGGTTGTTTCTGACGGCGGATACATAATCGCACCAGCAGAGATTGAAGCTGAAACGGGGCTAACCAGCGGTTATATGGACTGCAGCGGGCTTCTTCTTAAGGACAAGGGCTCGATATACTCCATACCCTCATTAAACGCAAAGGCAAGGGATGTAGAGCTTTCCCATGAAGCATCAGTCGGGTCCATAGGTCAGGATGAGATTAATTACCTTATGTCCAAGGGAATTTCTGAAGATAATGCAAAGAACCTTATACTGCAGGGATTTCTGGACCTTAAGGTTAAAGGGCTTCCGGAAAGCCTTCAGAAATCTATAGATGATACAATAGCAAAATCTATAAGCGGGATGTAGAGATTTTAATAGGTAGTTGAAGGCCTGCTATTCAGCCTTTTCAAAAAATAGAAAGGCCATGGCAGGTCTTTTACTTGCCTCCCGAACCACGAACTTTATGTCCTGAAACTGCCATCCATCGCCTTGAGCCTGGTTTATGGCCTTTTCAATCTCAATGTCAGTAACAATCGATAGCTCTATTACTTTCTGAAGGGGCGGCCTTTCAGGTTTCTCTGTACTCACCGGATACCTCCCGGGCCTGATCTATCTTTTCAATCTGTTTTAAGTCATCTTCATTCATCATTTTTATCACTATCTCTTTATCCTCCGCATCAACATAAACAACGGTTCCGGAATTCCAGTCGCTTTTCATGCTCTTTAAGGCAAGCTTGTCCAGCAGATATTTTCTTATCATCCTGGTAAGATTTCTTGCTCCATACTCAAAGGAATAACCGCGGTTTGCAATGAAGTCCCTGGCAGTCTGAGAAAGGACGAGGGTTTTGTTTTCCTGCTTCAGCTTTTCCACTACAAAAACAAGGTTTAAATCCAGTATCCTGAAGATATCAGTTTTTGAAAGGGGATTAAAAAATACAATTTCATCTATCCTGTTAAGAAATTCAGGGGCAAAAAACTGTCTTATCTCATTTAACAGTTCCGAATTGCTTACATTTCTCCTCTCAAACCTGTCAAAATCCTGTTCCTGGGCATATCCCACTGGAACTTTCTTATAGAGTTCGCTGGCAATATTGCTGGTCATGACAATTATTGTATTGTTGAAATATACCTTGTTTCCCTTTCCTGTAGTAAGATGGCCCGCATCGAAAACCTGAAGAAATATGGACAGAACACTGGGATTTGCTTTTTCAATCTCATCAAGAAGTACAAGGCAGTAAGGGTTCTTTTTAATCTTGTCAGCAAGCTGATTCTGGTCATGGTATCCGACATAACCCGGAGCTGTGCCTATAAGTTTAGCTCCTGCAATGTTTTCCATATATTCCGACATATCAAGCCTTATCATCTTGTCAGGATCGCCGAACAGAAACTCGGTAAGGCACCTGGAAAGCTCTGTTTTACCGACCCCGGTGGGACCCACAAACAGGAAAACACCGTCAGGCCTCTGAGGATACAGGTCATATCCAAGTTTCTTGCTCCTTATTACCTCCGATACAGTATCAATTGCAATATCCTGGCCAATTATCCTGCCCTTAAGGAAGCTCTCCATCTCAAGAAGCTTTTCAACCTTCAGAGACATCAGCTTGGATTTTGGGATATTGGATATCTCCGATACAACATCTGCTATATCGTCCTCTGTGATAATCAAAACTTCAAGATCTTTGCCCTTCTTTACCCTAGCCTTTGCTCCGGCCCTGTCAATGACCTCAATGGCTTTATCAGGCAGTGCCCGGTCTCTCAGGTGTACCCTGGACAACCTTACTGCGCTTTCAATAGCTTTTTCAGAGAAAAGCACCGTGTGAAAAAGCTCGAAACGCCCCTTTATGCTGTTAAGCACATCAACAGTTGAAGGAATATCCAGTTCGGGAAGCTCCAGCTTCTGAAATTTCTGTTCCAGGGACGGGTCCTTCTCTATTATAAGTCTGTAATCATCATATGTAGCTGTCCCTATGATCTGTACCTCCCCCATTTCAATCGAAGGCTTCAGTATTGACTGTATATCTGTGTTTGTCCCCTTGCTCACATAGCTTCTCACAATAGTATGGTAATCATCTATAAAAAGTATGCAGTTCCTGTTCTTCAGCTCCGTAATGAATCTCAGCATTCTTTCCTCGAACTCTCCCCGGTATTTTGTCCCTGCGAGCAAAGAAACCATGGAAAGCAGCAGGATTTCTTTACTCCTGAGATTTTCTGGAACTTCTTCCTGATTTATCTTCTGGGCCAGACCTTCAACAAGAGCATTCTTTCCCACTCCGGGGTCACCGATTAAAAGACAGCTGTTCTTCTGACGACAACTTAAAATTTCTATAAGAGATGTCAGTTCCCGCTCTCTCCCGATAAGGGAAAAATGCGATTCCAGGAAAACCTTGACACTGAGATTTACGGTAATCTCATCCAGTATTCCCTTTTTGTCCTGCTTGACATTCATATCAGTTTTCATCCTCTTAAATACAGGTTATATCTCTTTTAAAGTTTAGTCAAAAATTTTAATTAATTATACATATAAAAAAACCGTGGGAATCAGGAACAATAAGGGTGCTTATCTGTAAATTATTCTTGACTAGGAAATTTGTACATTATAAACTTCAATACGAAGGGATTTAAACTATTCGGTAATTTTATGATAGACAGGCCAAAAACAAAGATTGTAGCCACTTTAGGTCCTGCTACGCTTGACAGGTCAAGCATCAGCGGATTAATTAAAGCAGGAGTCAGTATTTTCCGGATTAATTTCAGCCACAGTACCCATGCCCAGGCCAAAGAGCTTATAAGGAACATTGAAGCATCTTCAAAGGAAACCGGTATTCCCGCAGGTATAATTGGAGATCTGCAGGGACCGAAAATACGGATAGGTGTCCTATCAGAAAATGAATATGCTTTCACGATAAACAGCAGAGTAAAGATTATCATGGAAAAACGTTCAGAAAAAGCTGATGAGATCCCCCTGCCCGAAAAAGAGGTATATGACTCTATTGCTCCCGGACATCGCATTGTCCTGGGGGACGGAGAGGTAGAGCTATTATGCCAGGAAGTCCATGATAACTATATTGCAGCCAGGGTTATCAATGCCGGCACAATAAAAAGCAATAAGGGGCTTCATATTCCTGGGGCTGTTATGAGACTCACAAACCACCTTAAAAAGGATATGGATGATTTTAAATTCTGTCTCAGCAATAATATTGATTATTTAATGCTGAGCTTTGTACAGAACAAGGGAGATATTAAGAGGTTCAGGGAAATACTGGATGAAAG
>CAYSKJ010000015.1:0-34053 GCA_964431655.1 uncultured bacterium
ATATACAGCAAAACAAGCCCCCCAAATACTCCATCTGGTGGGTTTTCTTTTATATCGGGTCTGTATTGCGCCGTAACGGTGAGTACACCTGCTCCGCTGCTTCTCTAAAGGAGGGCGGGAACCGTATCAGACCCGTCTGTCCCTTCTGTCTGCATGAAAATGATATTACCGGGAACATTGATATCTTCCTGCCCCCTGCCCCCACCCCTTATGAGCGCATTTCCATACTGGACGAATATGTCTGCACCGGGTGCCATCAGCGCTATCGGGTGCTGTTCAGGATTTATCTCCAGGAGCCGGTTACCGTTGAGATCATCAATGTGGACAAGCCCCCGCCGGGTATGGAATGGTAGAAACGAAGCCCACGCATCAGCCCCGGAGGGGTATTATGGCATAATTTGCCTTATCAGACCTGTTTTCGGTCCATGGAATAAGATTATAGATTTATTGACATTGCTCATGAAATTAGGTATTGGTTTAATTATCAATTACAGGCTTTGAGCCTGCTGGAGTTAAATTATGCTTTATGACTGGAGGCTTCTGGGCAGGGAAAAGATATTCAGCAGGGGTTTTATTGATATCTACAGGGATAAATACAGCAAAAAAGAGGGTGAGGATGGTTCTTATTTCTATGTCATGGACCTGCCTGACTGGATTAATATAGTTGCTGTCACAAAAGATAAAAGGGTTCTCCTTATTAAACAGTACAGGTTCGGCACAAGGAGCTTCCACATTGAAATACCCGGGGGAGCCATAGACAAGACCGACAAAGACCCCCTTGCCTCGGCAAGGAGGGAGCTTTTAGAAGAAACGGGCTATTCCGGGGGCAAATGGACCAGGATAGGCCAGGTGGAGCCTAATCCGGCTATACAGTCAAACCGGTGCTTTACCTATCTTGCCGATGGGGTGGAATTTACTCAAGAACCTTCCTTTGATGACAATGAGGATATAGAGACCATTCCCGCAGGCATGGAAGAGGCCTACAGAATGGTTGAGACAGGGGAAATAAGCCACAGTTTGGTTGTATGCGCCCTTATGTATGCGCAGAAATATTTATTAAACAGATAAAGGAGGCGGAAGGGTTCTGGTGTGCCCCGTGGACTTCAAATCCATTGACAGTAGTTTGACTGCTGTTGTGAGTTCGATTCTCTCCCGCCTCCGCCATATTTAAATATAATGGCTGAGGGAAAAAAGGAATACTATACAATTAGCGAGGTTGCCGACAGGATGGCCATAGCGGCCTCTGTGCTGAGATACTGGGAGACCCAGTTCCGCCAGCTCAGGCCAAAAAAGGTAAGGAAGAGAAGGTATTATACCGGCAGGGATATTGAGCTTGTAGAAAGGATACATGAGCTTCTTTACACTGATAAGATGACTATTGAGGGTGCAAGATTAGAACTGGAAAAGCAGTCTGAGAAAATTGCAAAAAGGAATAATATTTTACTTGAAATTAAAAAGGATTTGAATAATATATTGGATGATCTTGAGTGATCGCGGGGCGTAGCGCAGTTTGGTAGCGTACTGGTATGGGGTGCCAGGGGTCGCTGGTTCGAATCCAGTCGCCCCGACTGATGCATAACAGGGGGATTTCCCCCTGTTATGTTTTTTTTTTAGGATGCAAAGAAGATCAGCACAAAGCTGAATCCCTTTTCAAGCTCGCCTGAAGTAGAGTATATCAGTCTTACACCCTTGAGGGAATTCAGGTTTTCAAACAGATTGCTGTAACTGTCCAGCTTTTTTGATATGTCCTTTCGGGAGAATACCTTTCCCTTTATTGTCCAGATCTTTGAGAAGCTGATATCCCAGTCCCTGACAAAAGCCATGGGATCTATCTCGTCATAAGAAGCGCATTTCTCAAGGTAAATGCCAAGTTCGCGGGACATGAGATCATCAACGTTAAAATCTCTTATCCTGTTATGCAGATAGGATATTATCTCCTCCCTTATCTGCTGGCTGACCTTTTCAAGATGAGCCTGGTAATGCTTTTCATAGTATATCATCTCATCCTGTCCGAAGGAGATAGAAGTGCCTATAAAGGCCAGAAGGGCCAGGAAAAATAAAGCCTTTTTCATAATGAGAAAACCTCCTGCTATGGGTTTACCATTATAATACATGAAAACAGCCACAAAAATCAAGCTTTAATCACAGATATAAAAGCCAATTCCTTTTATATTGTTATTAAAAATAAATTGCTGTATATATTAACTTGATTTTTCAGACAGAACTGGATGCTTATTATGAGTATGGAATTCCATTTACAGCGGAAAAGGCTTCAGAAAGACCTTTATTTCAATCAGCTTATAAGGTCTAACTCCTTTGACATAGGCTTTTACCTTTTTCCCGAGGACAAGGTAAGCGGTGATTTCTTCGGGGTATACGAGACAGGAAAAGACAGTATAGGGGTTCTTATAGGGGATGTAAGCGGCAAGGGAATAAATTCTGCTATAATAGCCGCTTTTTTTAAGGCAATTGTGACAAAGCTCGTAGAGGATATCAGCGATCCGGGGGAGATACTTACCCGGGCAAACAGGGAAATATATGATATCCTGCCTAAAGGCGGTTTTGTTGCAGCGGGTTTTTACAAGCTTGACAGTAGAAAATATACCATTGAGTATTGTACTGCAGGTATTCCCAATGCCTACCTGGACAGTGTCAGAAATGAGACTCATACCCTTTATAACCATGGTACAAGAATAGTCCTGGGAGCTTTTAAAGACTCAGTTTACAGCACCATGAGGCTGGAAATGAAAAGAAATGATATTCTTTTTTTATATACCGATGGATTATCCGAGGCAAAAGCCAGGACAGGAGACAGGTACGGCGAGGGGAAAGCCAGGGCTGTTATCCAGAAATACAAGCACAGGGAAAGTGATTTCATAATCAACAGGATCATTGAAGACCTGGAAAATTTTCTCAGCAGTTCAAACCCCAGGGATGATATGCTTCTGTTTGTCATAAAAGCCAGCCAGCCTGATATAAAGAACCTTATTATGCCGAAGGAGACTTCATCCCAGGTGGTACAGTGGAGGATTATTGTTATAATATTCCTGAAGACCTCGATTCCTGCAGATACATTCTCCAGCGGGCTGAGGCAGTACAGGGCTGAGATGGAGCAGTTCCGCAGGGATGTCTATATTATAAATATTGGTTCTGCTGAAGTCCACGAGGATATCATATCCAGGGGCCTGGACTGCGCTCTTTATTTAAAGGATGCTGTCCAGGGAAGAGATGAGCTGTTTGAGATAGGCGTAAACATAAGGCGGGTACCCCTTACATCCAAGGGAAAGCTGGACTGGTCCATCGCCCTTGACGGCATATCTTATGCCATACATCATGCTTCGCTGAAAAGGAACTCAATTCTGGTCAGCCAGTCCATATATAACCTTTCCAAGGACCTTTATGCCTACAGCCCCGAGGAATCCTACGGCAGTGAAAAGCTTTTCGGGCTCATTTCCAGGAGGCCCTTTGAAGAAGTGGAGATGGAGCTTATAGACAGAAAAGAGGAACTCACGGCAGTAAAACGAATCATAAAGCATAAAAGCGCGGAGCATGCCCGCATTCTTGTTGTTCATGGGGAGACAGGAAGCGGTAAAACCCCCTTTATCCTGAATGCCGGAAGCATGCTTAAAAAAGCAGGATTCCTGTGCCTTATCAACAACTGCTCCTCCTTTACCCAGGATATTCCGTTCTATGTGTGGCTGGACCCCCTGAAAGCCCTGCTGAACATGGATAAAAACCTTCAAATGGATGATAAAAACCAGCTGGGGAACCTGAAAAAATACCTTGAATCCATACGTCTTTATTCCCAGGAGGTTTTTGACACCCTTGCACATGTATTCGGATTTTCCGATGTAAAACCCAAAGATATGGTGCAGGTGTTCAGTGATTTTATTCCCGCCTTTATCAGGTATCTTTCCTATAAGAGGCCTTTATGCTTTATTTTCGAGGATATTGAATTCATAAACCACAAATCCTTTGATATAATAAGACAGCTGATAGAACACAAGGTCCCCGTTCTGCTTATACTGTCATGCAAACAGGTTGATGAGGGACACAGGGATTTCATGGACCTTCTTCAGAGAGACGGGTACCTGGAGTATATCAGCCTTATGCCCCTGGGGAAAAATGAGATCAAGGCCTACCTGAAAGACAGGTTTTCCGGGTTCGGTCTCAACAGCCAGGAAATAAACAGCCTTAATAATAAAATCTATCAGATTACCCAGGGAAACCACCTGTTTACCACCGAGATTACCGCTTTGATCCAGGAGGACCTGGAAAAAGGCGATGCTGTTAAGGAAATACTGAAGAATCCATCCCTGCTTATATCGAATACGGTGAAGGCCATTATAGAAAGCAGGGTACTTAAATTAGAGCCCTCGCTTTTGAAGATACTCCAGGTAGCATCGGTCTATGGAGCCAGGTTTCCACTGGATTTTATTCTTTTTGCCTTCGGGCTCTACTCCCATGCATCTGAACTCCAGTCGAAGATAAACATCCTTAGCGCGGAGGGGTTTATATATTTATACCAGTCCCCGGATGTATATATCTTCAAGAATATGATATACAGAGAAATAATTTATATCGGGCTTCTGGAAGAGGACAAGATCAGGCTCCACTATCTTGCAAATATCTATGTCATGAATCTGATAAAGGATTCAAGCAGGCTTTATAATCCTCTGAGGCTCAAAATACTTGCATCAAAACACCTCGAGAAATCCCTGCACTACAGAGATTCAGCAAGAATGATCCTGGAAATTGTCAATGATCTCAAAAAAAGCTATAACTACGGTGATGCGTCATATTATATAAAAAAGGGAAAAGAGCTTCTGGAAAAAACTGATGACAGCCCTGAGCTTTCCTTTGACCTCTGCTATGAGGATGCCTATATCATGCTCTTTACAGGCATGCTTCAGGAAGGCAAAAAGGAGATAGACAGGCTAAGGGAATTTTATGATAAATCCGGCGATATGGGTCAGTACTACAGGCTGAACCTGATAAAGGCTTATTTCTATAATCTTAAGGGTGAGTACCTGAATGGAATGAGGCTTATGGATGAGCTTGATATTGAAGCCCTGAGAGAAAACAGCCATGAATTCTACATTGAGGCAAGCATGCTGAAAGCAAAGCTCTTAAACCGCATAGGCTATGCCAGTAAGGCCGTAGCCATATTCATGTCGCTGAAGAAGATGGATCCTGACAGTATCAATCTGCGGATTCTTATAATGGAAGGCCTCTGCGACAGCAATCTCTTTAACGGAAATTATAAGGAGACCATCTTCCATGCGAATAAACTGCTGGGCCTGATAAAGGGGACAGACAAGGCGCTGTCAGATTCAAGGGTAATGTATTATCTTGCCAGGGCCTATTTCGAGGTGGGCAATCTTCAGCTTTCAAGGCAGTATATAAAGGATAATGCCGTATTTAATAAAAGGACCAACTATTATGAGGGTAAGGCATGGAATTTCCATCTGCTTTTCATGTATTTTACTGCAAAGGGTGATTTTAATGCAGGGATGAATGAAATGAGCAGGGCTGTGGAGATGTTCTCGGGCCTTGATCACCGGTACGGTCTTTCCGTGCTCCAGTACAACCTTGCCGGGTTCTACCTTAATACCGGCTGTTATGATAAGGCTCTCTCAAACCTTAAGTCGGGCATAAGGAATGCAAAAAAGGCCAAGGCCGCCGGTGTCCTCTGCAGTAATCTCTGCGCAGGAATACAGTACTATTCCTGCACCGGGGAGCATGACAGGATCAAACCCCTGATTAATACCCTCTTCAGTATCTACTGGGTAGCAGAATCAAAATTCTACAGGTATAAGATTCTTCTGGCAAGGGCTATCTACTACAGAAGCTTTAGAGATGAAAAGAACCTTTTATCATCTGTAAGAATGCTTAATTTGGCTTTGAAACAGGCAAGAAACATGCACAGCAGGCTGTATGAGTATATTATACTGGGGGAACAGATAATAAGCTTCTGTAGCTTAAATGATTATGAAAGCGCATACAGCACAGTTCTCCAGATACGGGATCAATGGGATTCCTTTTACTCCTTCCCCGGTTCTGAGCATTATCTTTACTGCGCCATAAGGGCGGCGGAGTATAAAGAAGACCGGAGCGAATATGAAAGGCTTTCAGCCTGGTACGAAAAGCTTATGCAAAAGAGGAAGAGGGAAGCAGAAAAAATGGGGATAAGCAGGCAATATAAAGGCTATCTTGCCACATTTCAAGAATAGGTCTGTATTCTTGCCCTGTATTTAAAGAAATAAAAAAAATAAATAAAAGCTTGGGAAAATTATTATACTATTTATTGCAATATGATAATGTGTGTATATAGTTTTAAAATTATAAAGAATCAGATACTTAAAGGTTTCTGATCAGGAGGGGAAAAATGATTAGAATCGAGAAGCTTTCAAAGGAAACAGGGATTAATGTGCCCGAGATCATTTCTTTTATTTCGAAAGCAGGCCTGAGAGTTTATGAGAGCGGAGGAGACAGTTATATAACCGAAGAGGACAGCCGTATCTTAAAAAGCCAGATCCCGGAACTTTCCCGTGAAGATGCATCTGCAAAGTGCGCAGACTATCTAAACAGCCTGAAAAACCAGCTGGCTGAAAAGGACAGAATGATATTCAAGCTCCTTGGTATAATTGAAGGCTTTGTCCCTGGGCATAAAAAGCCTGAAAAGCCTGTTGAAAAACCGGTAAATGGCTCTGGAATGGAAAAACCGGCATTAAAACAGCCCGGCAGGCCTGTAAAATACCCGAAGGTTGATCTGAGCGTTTACGAGAATGATTTTGACCCGGCCGAACTTTATACTGCGTCTGAAACCATTAGTAAACTTAAGGAGCATGGAGTCAGGCTGACGGAAGTCCGGCTCAGGGACCTTAAAAGCAAGAAGAAAATCTATGCGGTAAAAGACAACCGTGTAAATATGTATTACTGGCCCAGCCTTGCCTATTACTACGGCCTTCAGGACTGGGAAGAGAAAAAACCCCTGATCTATGAAGCAGAACGCCCTGCAGAACAGCCTGATAAGAAAAGAATTCCAGACGATGAGCCTGTCAGGGAGGGGTCTAAAGAAATTGAGTTCATTTCAATAAAAGAAATCATCAAGCGCCTGTCGGATTTTGGAATCCTGAAGTCAGAGTCCACCATCCGCCAGCTCAGGAGCAAGCCCTATATAGCCAGCAAGCGGGTAGGAAACCTCAAGCTCTTTAACTGGTTTGATGTGCTTGAGTTTTATCAGAACCTCAGCAGAAAGAGAAAAAAATAGGGCAGTCTAAAGGGGGAATCATGACTTTAAAAAACACAAGGAATATAGGTATCCTTGCCCATATTGACGCAGGGAAGACAACCACCACCGAAAGGATACTTTATTATACGCATTATACCCACCGGATAGGCGAAGTGGACGAAGGCCTTGCCACCATGGACTGGATGGACCTTGAGAAGGAAAAGGGCATAACCATAACAGCCGCAGCCATATCTTTCCAGTGGAACGATGCTGAGGTTAATCTCATAGATACCCCCGGTCATGTTGATTTTACCATAGAGGTAGAGAGATCACTGAGGATACTGGATGGTGCTGTCATTATCTTTTCTGCCGTGGAGGGTGTAGAGACCCAGTCTGAGAAAGTGTGGAACCAGTCGGAAAAATACAGGGTTCCCAAGATTGCCTATATTAATAAGCTGGACAGGACCGGGGCTGATTTTTACGATGTTCTGGACCAGCTGGCAAAAAGCTTCGGTGACAAGTTCGCCGTAATGCAGATACCCTTAATGGATAAATCAGGCGACCTAAAGGGCATTATAGACCTTGTCAGGATGAAAGCCGTCTGTTTTGACAGCAGGTCGCTGGGACTGGAATATGAGTATCAGGATATACCCGCAGATATTCTTGATGATACCCATCATTACAGGGAGCTCCTTATAGAAAAAATATCAGAGCATGATGACAGAATAATGGAGCTCTACCTGGAGAACATAAGTATAACCGAAGATGATATACTCAGGGCGGTAAGACCCTTATGCGTAAAAAATATCATATCTCCGGTATTCTGCGGTTCTTCTCTGAAGAACATAGGCATCCAGCCACTCATGGACGGTATCGTGAATTACCTTCCCAATCCGCTGGAAAGCTATATTCCTTCGGGTATAGACCCCGGGACCAAAGAAAAGGTCAGGCTCGAGCCTGATGAAAACGGTTCTTTCTCCGGCGTAGTCTTCAAGATATCCATGGACAATACAGGAACACCCCTTTGCTTTCTCAGGATATATTCAGGGAAGCTCAGCGTAGGGGATAAGGTATACAATCCCATTAAAAATACTACTGAGAGGGTAAGCAAGATATACAGAATCTACTCAAACAGGCACAAGGAGATCAATACCGCTGTTGCCGGCATGATAGTGGGTATCAGAGGCCTGAAAAGCATATCGACCGGAGAGACTGTCTGTGCTGTGGACAAACAGGTACTCTATGACTCCATGCTTTTTCCCGACCCTGTTATATCCATAGCCATAGAACCCAGGTACAGCACTGATGTAAAGAAGTTTGAAGAACTGCTGGGGAATATCCAGGTGGAAGACCCCAGCCTCAAGGTCAGCATTTCAAAGGATACAGGCCAGACGCTTCTTTCAGGCATGGGAGAGCTTCATCTCGAGATCATAGCCTCCAGGCTGGAAAGGGAATTTAATCTGCCGGTGAAGATGGGCAAACCCCAGGTAGCCTACAAAGAGACCATTACCAGGGAGGTTGAAGCGCAGGGTGTTTTCAGCAAGATGATAGGGAAAGAGACCCACCACTGCAGTATAATTTGTGTCCTTAAGCCTTTAGAAAGGGGCAGCGGCTTCCTTTACCGCAACGGTGCCGACGGCCTTGACCCTGTTATTGATGAGGAGATAAGGCAGGGGATAATTCTCAATATACAATCGGGTATAGTAGGCGGCTACCCTGTCATTGACATCGGTTTTGACATAAGGAAAATAGAGTTTGAGGATGAAAAGATCTCCGAGATAGCATTAAGGGGGGCTATTGCCCAGCTGTGCCTCAACGGGCTCAGGGAAGCAGGGGCAGTTTTGCTGGAACCCGTAATGGATGTGGAGATAATGGTTCCCAAGGAGGATGTGGGTGATGTAGTAGGCTCCCTGTCCGCAAGGGGGGGTAAGGTACTTGCCATTGAGACCAGGGCAGGGATGGAGATAATCCATTCAGAAGTGGCCCTGGCAGGTATGTTCGGCTATTCAACCATCATCCGCTCACTTACAAAGGGAAAGGGCACTTTCAGCATGACCCTCAAATACTATGACAAGGTGAATAATAATTGAAAGCAGGGGATGAGCAGCTCATCCCCTGCTTTTTAATAGGCCTTTTATTTTTATAGATAATTCCAGGTAAGGACCGGGGTTTTGGCTGCCTGGACTTCATCCAGCCTTTTTGCCGGTGCATTCCTGGGGGCATCCTGAGCGGATTCCGGATTAATGTCTATTTCCTTTGCAATTTCAATCATGGCATTTATGAATCCGTCAAGCTCTTCCCTGCTCTCGGTTTCAGTAGGTTCTATCATAAGAGCGCCATGAACCACCAGGGGGAAGGATATTGTCGGGGGATGAAATCCCCGGTCTATAATCATCTTTGCTATGTCTGATACCCTGACGCCCTTGTCCTTCTGAAGTTTATGTGAAAATACGACCTCGTGGAGGGTATCCTGATCATAGGGCAGAAAATAGTAGTCCTGGAGCCTTTTCTTGATATAGTTTGCGTTCAGAGTTGCTATGCCCGATGCATTTTTCAGTCCCGTTTCCCCGAGCATTTTTATATAGACCAGGGCCCGGACAAGGACTGCGAAATTGCCGTAGAAAGCCCTTACCCTTCCTATGGAAGCAGGGTAGTTGTAATCCAGGTAGTATGCATCCCTTTCCCTGTCATAGCTGACATTGGGTACGGGCAGGAAGGGCCTGAGTCTCTCTGATACGCATACAGGGCCTGCTCCCGGGCCTCCTCCGCCATGGGGGGTTGAAAAGGTCTTGTGCAGGTTCAGGTGCACAACATCTGCTCCCATGTCAGAAAACCTCGCCCTGCCGAGCAGTGCATTCAGGTTGGCTCCGTCTATATAAAGCAGGGAATCGTTCTTGTGAAGCAAATCTGCTATCTTTTTAATATCCCTTTCGAATATTCCGAGGGTATTGGGATTGGTCACCATAAGGCCGGCAATATCATCTGAAAGGTATTTTTCTATGGTTTCTACATCCAGGTATCCTGACTTTGATGACTTAATCTCTTTTGCCCTGAATCCGGCCAGGTGAGCACTGCTGGGGTTGGTCCCGTGGGCTGTGTCCGGTATGAGAACCGTTTTTCTTTCCTCATTCTTTGATTCAAAGTACGCCTTTATAAGCTTCATGCCCACAAGTTCTCCGTGGGCTCCGGCATTAGGCATGAGGGAACAGTCTGCAAGCCCGGTGATATGCATCAGCGCACTGCGCAGTTCATACATCGCCTGAAGGGATCCCTGGGAAGACTCCGGACTGCTGTAGGGATGAAGTTTTGTGAATCCCTGAAGTCCGGCAATATCGCTGTTTATCTTTGGATTGTACTTCATGGTGCAGGAGCCCAGGGGGAATATACCGTCCTCTATGGAGTAATTATGCTTTGATAGCCTTGTGAAGTGCCTGACAACCTGTATCTCGCTTAATGAGGGTATTTTAGGCCTGTCTTTTCTAAGAAGATGCCCTGGGATTGATTTATCGTGGTCCAGGGGAACATCGAGCTGTTTAAGGGTAAAGCCCTTGCAACCGGCATTGTCCATATCCTTCAGGAGAGGCTCATTAATTACAAAGCTTTTTTTTGTTCTGGTGTTCATTGAAGCACCTCCTTCAGGCATTCTGCATATCTTTCAATCTCCTGTGCCGTGTTATTCTCAGTAACTGCAACAAGTATCATATTTTTCTCGTTTTTGAAAAACTTTGACAGGGGTATGCCGGCATAGATAAATTTTTTCTCCATGGCTTTTATGACATCGGCAGCGTCAATTTTTTCAATGCTGTATACGAATTCATTGTATGTGGCTCCCTTATAAGGTATTTTGACCCCCGGTATGCCGGATATCAGTTTTTTCAGGTAACCGGCCTTATGGCGGGACTGATGGGATACATCATAGAGACCGTTATTCCCCAGCATAGCCATATATATCAGGGCACTTAAAGCGCAAAGGGCCTGGTTTGTGCAGATATTGGACGTGGCATTCTCCCTTCTTATATGCTGTTCCCTGGTGGCAAGGGTAAGGACAAAACCCCTGTTTCCGTCAGCATCAGTGGTCGCTCCTACAAGTCTTCCAGGAAGGTCTCTTACATATTCAAGCCTGGTGGTCAGAAATCCCAGATAAGGCCCCCCGTAAGAAAGAGGCAGGCCCAGGGCCTGGGCTTCACCGGCTGTGATATCTATGCCGAAGGATCCCGGAGGTTCAAGAATACCCAGGGAGGTAATCTCGTTAATAATGCAGATGCTGTAGGTATTGGTCTTATCCTTGACATAGGATGCTATTTTTTGATGATCCTCGATTATGCCGTAAAAATTAGGGCTGGAATACACAACAGCAAAGACATGGTCCCAGTTGACCCCTTTCAGTGCTTCCTCCGCTATGCATCCTGATTCATCACAGTCCATAAAAGACATCTTGAGCCCCAGGTGATGGGTATAGGTCTTTATGGTCTCAATATACTCAGGGTGCATGAGCCTTGAGATGAGGAACTCCGTTTTCTTGCCCCTGGCAAGCCTGTAGGCCATTAATATGGCTTCAGCCGCGCTGGAGGCACCGTCATAAAGGCTGGCATTGGATATATCCATTCCTGTCAGGTCTGCCATTAGGCTCTGGAACTCAAAAATGGTCTGAAGAGTTCCCTGGCTGACCTCAGCCTGATAGGGAGTATAGGCTGTCTGGAATTCCGCCCTGGAGATCAGATGGTTTACGGCAGAGGGGCAGTAGTGATTATATGCCCCTGCGCCAATGAACAATGAATTGCAGACATTATTTTTGAAGCTTAAACTGGAGAAATATGCTAGAAGCTCCTGTTCCGTTGCGCCCTCTTTGTCGAAGGCGGGATGCTGTCCTTTGATGTTTTCCGGAACGGATGAAAAGAGCTCGTCGATAGATTTCCTGCCGGTAATTTTCAGCAGTTCCTCAATGGTTTCCTTGGAATGAGTTGTATAATCCATGGATTAATCCGTTTCTTCTTTTACATAAGCCTCATATTCTTCATAGGACATGAGGTTATCAATCTCATCCGGGTCCGAAAGCTCCATTTTGTATATCCATCCCTTTTCATAAGGGCTCTGGTTGATAAGCTCAGGGGAATCCTCCAGCTCGGTATTGAATTCTGTTATATTCCCGGTAAGGGGAGAGTTTACATCGTTAACATTCTTATGGGATTCGATGACTATGCCTGTCTTCTCGAACTGCTCAATCTCAGCAGCCTCATCGGGGAATTCAACAAGGGTAACCTCTTCAAGCTGTTCCTGTGCATAGTCAGTTATTCCAACTATGCACGACTTTCCGTCTATTTTCACCCATTCATGGGTCTCGGTGTATTTATATTCCTTCTTATTCATTGTGTGTACCTCCTGTTTTTAGGTTTAATCTAAAAGAATAAATAAATAAAAATATAATTAAATCAAGTTATTTTTTATTCTAATAATCCCTTTCAAAAAAGGTTTTGGTGACTATCTTTGCCTCCGCGAACTTGTTCCTGACTTGTACCTGAATCTCCCTGTCCAGGTTGTTAAGCTCCGGCAGTATATATCCCATGGCAATGCTCTTATTGGTATAGGGGCTTTTTGTTCCGCTTGTTATTATGCCGATTTCTTTTTCATCAGAGAAAATTTTATATCCCTGCCTGGGTATAGCCTTATCCAGTACCTGTATGCCGGTGAGGATCCTCCGGGTCCCTTCCTTTGACTGGGCTTTAAGCAGGTCTTTTGCAATGAAATCGCCTTTCTTGAACTTGACTATCCACGAGAGATCAGCCTCAATAGGGGTCGTGGTGTCATCAATATCATTGCCGTACAGCGGTAGCCCTGCCTCAAGCCTCAGGGAATCCCTGGCCCCGAGGCCGCAGGGGCATACGCTGTATTCCCTGCCCAGATCCAGCAGGGTATTCCATACTTTTACAGCAATTCCTGCGGGCATATAGATTTCAAAGCCGTCCTCTCCGGTATATCCAGTACGGGATATAATCATCTCAGAACCGTTTAAATGCCAGTAAAAGAATGTGAACATCTTCATTTCAGAAAGGTCTTTTTCTGTCATCTTTTCAATGATCTTTACTGCATGCCTCCCCTGCAGTGCCACCTGGGCATATTCATCGCTTTTGTTTTCAAGGACTGCATCATGCTTGAGACTGCTCTTAAGATAGGCAAAGTCCTTTTCTATATTCAGAGCGTTAACTACAAGGAGGAATTTTTCCTCTTCTATTCTGTAAATAAGCAGATCATCAACAATAGTTCCTCCTGGAGTGAGAAGGTTGGTATAGTGTATCTTGCCGGGTACCAGTTTTTTGACATTATTCGGCGTATAGTAATCAAGGAATTCCTGGGCCTGGGGGCCGGACACAAAGAATTCACCCATGTGGCTTACATCAAAAAGCCCTGCATTTGTCCTTACATTTACATGTTCCTCCACCATAGAGCTGTAAGATACAGGCATTAGCCAGTCTCCGAAATGGATTATCTTGGCTCCGAGGGAAACATGCTCATCATATAATGGCGTCTTTTTCACTGCATTACTCCTTTTGTTCTTCTACATCCTGTATTTCAGGGTATTTTTTATCAATTATCCTAAGGTCGTCATCCAGCGTTATCATAACGCTGTCCCATTGATTTGCCTTTGTAAGGAAATGATACTCATGCACGGTATTTTCCTTTTCATCGGTTTTAGTGTCAATCTTATAGGGATTTCCTGCTATATTGTGCAGATCATGGTTGTTCATGCCGATAAGTATTTTGTCAAAGTCTTCCATGGTCAGGTCTTCGTAATCCCGGGCCCTGGTATAGAGTTTTTTTAGCTTTTCATTGTCCCTGTCCATTCTTCCTGCCTGCAGGTAAATGTCTGCAGCCTCCTTATACCTTCCCATATCTTCCCATTCCCCTGCTTTTTCCACAAGGTGATCTACCATGAGTTCCAGGGCTTCTTCATAGACAGGGTTTTCCCTGTCTATGGATTTCAGCAGGTTGCTGAGGTGGGAGACAAAGGCTTTTTCATCAACAGTCCTGACTTTTTTTATCTTCTCAAGTCTTTCCCGGTAATCCACCCTGCTTTTTCTGCACCCGGCAAAGCCAGTGAATACAAAAAAAATAACAAGCAATACTACCGCTGACTTTCTCATATCTGGTTGTCCTCCTCTGTTTATATCTTGACCTTTGAAAAAATTATCCAGTGGGGGTCTTTTACACTGAAACCCTCAGGAATTTCCATACCTGTTCTGGAGGCAAAGAAGGCATTGTCAAAGGTGTGCATTCCCCTGAGTCTGGGTTCCATGAATACTTCCCTGCTCCTTAGACTGCCCTTAGGGTCAAAGCCGTGGTCCGGAATCAGGAGCAGGTCAGCCCCTGAAACTGCCAGGGGACCCTGGTATATTTCCTCTCTCCTGAAAACATGCTTAAAGACCTTCTTTCCCTCATATTCCAGGTCTGAGAATACCCCGGACAGGTATCCGGTTATCTTTTCCCTGTCCGCCCTTAAACTGCCCTTTGAGAACCTTTCATCATTGATATAAATCCTGGCCGGGTCCAGGGAAAAGGCTTTTGAATTTTCCGGATCAATATCTGTAATGGATTTTCCCGCAGGGTTTTTAAGCTTGAGCAGTCCCTCATTTATCAGTATATTGTTTATCAGGACCTCTTTTTTAACCGGCGCAAATCCATGATCGCTCATCAGGTAAAAATTATCCTGGCCTGAAAGCTCGGCAAGTTCCCCGACCATCTCGTCAATCATGCGGTATATCTGCCTGAAGTCACTGCTCCATTTGTCCTCCTTTTCAAAGGAATCAAAGAAATAATGATGCAGCCTGTCAGTCTCTGTAATAACTGCGATAAACAGGTCCCAGTCGCTCTTCTTAAAAAGATGCCTGATGGCTGCGATCCTGCTGGAAAGTACAAGGAAGATATCTTCCATTATCATTTCACGTTTTTTCTCATCATCTTGTTCATCGCTTATATCTATGTCAATCCGGTAGTTTAATTTTTCAAGGACAGGCATCAGATCGGGCGGGTGAACGCTCTTTTTCCAGTCCACCGATATAAATCCGCTTATTATGGAACCATTGAAAGGCCTTACGGGGTATGTATGGGGTATATTGATCACGGTAGATTTTTTATTGTAATCGGCCAGCTTTTCCCAAAGGGTCTGTTTTTTCAGGGAAAGGAAATTAGGAAAGAACAGGTTATAGTCCCTGTCCATGTCAACAAATCCGAATATTCCGTGATGAGAAGGGTCATATCCAGTATTGAACGAGCTCCATGCAACGGAGCTTACATCAGGGACGGATGATTTCATTTTTGTCAGCATGCCGGCAGAGGACAGGGCCTTTATATTTTTTAAGATGCCTTCTTCGCTGTATTTTTTTATCAGCTCCCAGGGCACTCCGTCCATGCCAATAAAAACGGCTTTGTTCTCCTTCCTGGTTTTTCCGAAAATCATAAAAGCACCGCCAGTTTATGAAAGGAAATAATAATAGACATATAAAATAAATATTTACAATGAGGAAAATGTAAAGAATTAATTTAATTATTACCGCCATATCTGCTATATTGTATTTTCATGAATATAATCTATCAGGACAGGCTTTTCATCGTCATCAACAAAGAGACGGGCAGGCTCGTACAGGGGGATATTACCAGAAGGCACAGCATTTACCAGGAGATAAAGGAATATACGGCAGGCATGGGATTTTCTTCCGATCCCTATATTGGCATAGTTCACAGACTGGATTTCCCGGTCTCGGGAGTACTTGTCATTGCATTGACAAAAAAGACGGCATCCTTTTTTTCCAGGCAGTTCCGGAGCCGTGATATGCACAAGGAATATTATGCAGTGGTTGAAAACACAGGCAGTGCGGGCTTTGACAGGGACAGGGAAATATGCCTCTACTGCAGGCGGGAGGGTGAGAAAACAGTAATTCTGGATGCTGATTCCAAAGGCTCAAAAAGCGTTTCAATGTTTATTGAAAGTGTGTCCTGCAATGAAAGGTTCCAGTTTTTGAGGCTTTTTCCCGTCACCGGCAGAAAACACCAGATAAGGGCTGTACTGTCATACTTCGGCCTGCCAGTGGTAGGAGACAGAAAGTACGGGTCGAAAATACCCTTCATGAAGGATTCCATTGCCCTTCACTGCAGAAAGATAGAGCTGTCATTGCCCGGGAAAGGAGGAAGAAGGGTTTTCAGCGCAGGCCTTCCCTTTTTCTGGGAGATATTTGATGATATTATCGATCCCTGCCTGAGATGAGACCGGCATAAAACAGTGTGATTGCCGTACAGCTGGCCAGATTCACGGAATCAAGGCCGTTTTCCATAGGTATATAGAAATCATCCCCCTGCATGTTCATAATCTCCTCTGAAAACCCGTGCCCTTCATTGCCGAATGCAATTATGCTCCTGTCTCTGAAGGAAATTTCGGTTATCCTGGTACTGTTTCTGCTTCTTATTGCCCTGTATAGACTTATTCTGTTATTTATAAAATCCCGGAGAAGGTATCTTTTTGAAGAAAAAACAGGCATGCTTAGAATTGTCCCCATGGAAGCCCTTAAACATTTAGGGTTGTACGGACTGCAATGACTTCCGTAAAGGAATACAGCGCTTATTCCGAAGGCATGGCATGAACGGATTATTGTGCCGAGGTTTCCTGGATCCTGTATATTATCCAGCAGTATGCCCCTGGAACAGGGCCCTGAAAAAAACACCTCCGGACTGAAGAAGGGTTTCTCCACAGCCAGCATGACCCCCTCAGGGCTTTTCAGCCCGCTCATAAAGCTGAACTGCTCTTGAGAGCATACAAATATCTCACAATTTTTTAACAGGGGGGCTATAAGGCTGTATTTTTCCTGATTGTCCGCAATATCCCGGGATATGACAGCATATCTCACCCGGGAGGGGTCTTTTATGCTGTCCAGCAGTTTTGTGCCTTCCAGAAATATAAGGGAGCCTTCAGGGTCTTTAATGCTGTTTTTGATTTCCTTTTGCCTTTTTCTGCTCAAAACATCCATATAATAAGAAATTATACAGAAAAAAAGGGCTGATTGTAATAAAAAAAGAGGGAGCAGGATAACTGCTCCCTCTTTTTATGGAGGTATTTCATCAAAACTGAACAGACCAGCTGTTAAGCTTGCCTGTATCATAACGGGCACGGTCTTCCACCTTCAGCTTCCATTGCCCGTAAGGATTATTACCATTATAGTTAACCTGGTAGCTCTTTACTATATTGTCAGCAGAACCGCCCTCACGGTTGTGCAGGACCACATTACCCGCGGGGGTAATAAGGGTTACTATAAGGTCTCCGATATAGGTATGAGTTATATTTACATTTATAGTAACTGTATAGGAAGCTGTGGCCCGGCTGACATTAATTGTGGATGTAACCCCTGTGGTGCTGTAGTCAGGTATGTTGAGAGGCGTGTCACCGGACTGGAAAAGGTCCCCTTCCGGAGGCGGGGATGAGGATTCCCCGCAGGCTGAAAAATCTATTTTCCAGCTGTTGATGGTACCGGTGTCATACCGGGCATTATCGCTTGCAAAAAGCCTCCACTGCCCCGATGCATTATCGCCGTTGAATACGGTGGTGCTGAAGGTTCCTATTACATTGTCGGCAGAACCACCGGCCCTGTTGTGAATGAGGAATTCCTTGCCGGATGGGGAATAGAGCTTGACTATGAGGTCTCCCTTATAGGTGTGGGAGATATTGACTGTTACGGTGAAATTGCTGATATCTGTAATATTTGCCGGTACTGTAAGATAGCTGTTTACACCGCCTGTATTATAATCCGGTATGGATTTCGGAACATCCGATGAGCTGAAGGAAAAGCTCTGGGGAGTGCATCCTGAGCCTGAGGATTCAACTGTAACGCTGGCGGTCGCCTGAACCTGTCCGCCCGGCCCTGTGGCCGTCAGGGTATAGGAACGGCTGGAGGCCGGTGTCACAAGAACATTGCCGCTGGATGAGCTGTAGGTTCCGACCCCTACAACTTCCACGCTGGTGGTGTTGGAGGTTGTCCAGTAAAGCCTTGTGGAGCTTCCTTCGGTTATGGTGCCGGGGCTTGCATAGAAGCTGTTTATTACCGGCGGATTGGTCTGTACCGGATCATAGCAGATAGTAAGACTCCAGCTGTTGATTGTGCCGGTATCCTGGGCGGCGTGATCTGACACATTGAATGTCCAGGTCCCTGTCATGCTCTGGCCGTTGAAGCCCGTGAGATCCATATAGCCGACAATATTGTCGGCGCTGTCATTGCTTGCAGGGTCATAGAAAAGTATCTCTGTGCCTGAAGGGGATTTAAGCTTCAGTTTCAGGTCACCCCTGTAGGTATGTGATATGTTCATGGTGATCCTGAGAGCGGATATGGTTCCCCCTGTGGGAATGTAGAGGGCGGAATTTACACCTGCTGTGTTATTGTCCGGTATGGACCTGGGCACATCTGCTGATGCAAATTCCTGCTCAGTGCCCTGGCATCCGGACGTGCCCCCGCCGCTGTTTTCAATGGCTGATTTGACATCAATCCTTTTCTGCCCGTAGCCGAGGTCCCCTATTACCGTTGCGCCTGTGGATGCCAGAACCTGTCTTACCCCGTTGACATCTCCCCTGAGGGAGGGCACTGCTTCCAGCAATACTGCAATGGCCCCGGCGGCATAGGGTGATGCCGAGGAGGTTCCTCCCAGGGCAAAGGTACCGCCGAAGACCTGGGCTGTTATAACTTCTTCCGACGGCGCATAGATATCCAGTATGGAGGCGGCATTGGAATAGCATATCCTTTCATCCTGCCTTCTGACACTCTGACTGCAGTAAGCGGGAGGGAAAGGAGAATAATTGGCATTGTTCACATCGAATACTGAGCCTACCGAGATTACATTGGAGAGGCATGCCGGCATGGAGATCTTGCTGGTATAACCGTCGTTTCCGCTGGCGGCTACAGGGATTATTCCTGCCGTTACGGCATTGTTTATGGCCCCGCCTATGGTGGTATTGGAGCATACAGATGTATATGCCCCCCCTCCGAGGCTCATGTTTATAACCCTTATGTTGTACTGGCTCTGTTTCTGGGCCATGAAGTTTATGGCATTGGCTATTACACTGTCATAGGCATTGGGGAATACTGTCGCCAGAACGAGCTTTGCCCCCGGGGCAACCCTTCGGACGATGGCGGCGGTCCCTGTTCCGTGATAACCGTCATCCCAGCTTGCAGGATATATATTGGAGCTGTTGTTGCTGAAATTATAACCGTCAACAACGATATTATTAGGATATGTGGAGTAACCGCCGAATTCAGCGTGCTTATAATCAAAAGCGCTGTCAATGACTCCCACCGCTATCCCTGAACCTGTAAACCCCAGATTGGAGGCAACCCAGTCGATGTTCATCAGCTGTCTGCCCTGGGTTGTGAAGGGAACGTTCAAATTGTCAAAATCAATGGCCTTTACCTCCGGCATGGATGCCAGTTTCTGCAGGCCGTTATAGGATATATACCCTGCAACGCTATACTGCAGGCTGATGGTCGTCGCCAGCCGGAAGTCGCTTTCATCTGTTTTGTAGAGGAATTCCTTCTGCTTCCGGGCTACGTTTTCTTCCACCATGCTTATCATTCCCATGCCGACATCCTTAAGCAGGGGTTCGTCCTCATCCGCAAGGTGCACGACAACCCTTACCAGTGTCTCTTCATAGGCCTTTTCGCCTTTGAGGGGTATTATCCTGGCAATCTCCTGCTCTATTTCCTGGAAAATTTTGCCATCAACCTTTTTATTGCCTTCAAAATCCTTGGACAGGCCAAAGGCAAAGCAGGAAAAAACAAGGAAAAAGGCTAATCCAAAGGTAAATCCCCTGGCAGTGCGATTCTTAAACATTTCTGTTCCTCCTTTTTTTTTATAAAATTTCTTAATTATTCTGCATTGATTATAGCATAAAATTCTTCAAAAATCAATACCCAGAACATCAGCAAAGGTGTACATAAAACAAAATAGATGTCCTGTTTTGAGGACATTGCCTGCATGATATATAACAAAATTGCTGTTAAATCAGGTATTAATCATTTTGGCATGATAATTGCACTATTATCCAGTAAAATGAAATCAAGGAGGTTATTAAAATGAAAAATCTAAAATCTTATGCAATTATGGCAGTACTGCTCACAGCAGTCCTGGCTCTCAATGCATCTGCCCTGGATGTGAGGATTGAAGCCGAAGGCGGTGATGACGGCTTTGTATATTACTACGGCCAGAAGGTCAATCTAAGGGTCGAACTGTCTGATCCCGCATATCTTATGGTATATGCAATAAACCTGAAGGGCGATATCCGGATAGTATTTCCTAATCCCGATATCAGGAGCAATTACGTGGATTCCGGGAGCGTATCCCTTTCAAGCTACTCAGAGCTTCTGGCAGACATGGAAGGCCCGCTGTTCATGGTTGCTCTGGCATCTGAGAACGGCAGGCTTAACTTCGGCTACCAGGACAGGAATGTCCCCCTGTGGTCAGCCAACTGGGGTGAATACCATCCTCTGTACAGTTTTATCAGCGATACCGGATTCGGAAGGGAGAACAGCTTTCCCATAGTCCTGGCCCAGGCATCACCCAGATACTATAACAAAAGGCTTATCAACGATTTTGAGTTCAGCCGTATAATAGACGAGCTCAATGACAAGATAGAAAGGGAATACAACAGGTTTGACAGCATCATAGAATACTTCGTATCCGACCTTAACGATGCAGTTTCCCGGCTGAACATTGAATTTGCCTCCCACACCAGGGAGTTCTACATTGCAGGCTCCAGGTACAACAGTGAGCTTTATGACCAGAGAGGGACATCGGTGGGAACTGGCAGTACCTATAACTATTCTGACCGGGGAGGGTACTATGAAGATTCTTCTGCTGTCAATGTCAATGTAAGCTTCGATATGCACCTGAACCCCTACGGACAATGGGTCTATATTGACGGTATCAGGATGTGGAGGCCTTATGTGAGCTTTACCTGGAGGCCTTTTGTTCATGGCTTCTGGAGATGGTCCATCCGCGGATGGCTCTGGATATGCTTCTCACCCTGGCATTTCACCTATAACTATGGATACTGGTATTATGACTGGGGCTATGGCTGGGTCTGGATTCCCGACTATACCTGGCATTCTGCATGGGTGAATTTCTATTATTACCAGGGATATACAGGCTGGAGACCTGCCCCTCTGCCCCATGTATACAGGAGCAGGGTCAGAGACAGGGGTATCCCGGGCCACCACAATCCCTATGTATTTGTTTCGTCGCGGGATTTTACCGCCGGGGATTTAGCCGGCAGGGTATTGTCCGATGATGTGTTTTCAAAGAAAATAAAGCCTGTTATGTCTTCTGCGGATATGATGGAATTCAGCGAAAAGGAAGGACCCAAATTCTTTGAAAAGATTACAAAGGAGGAAAAACTGTCAATAAAGACAGCTGACCTGGAAAAGACATCCCTTAAAACCGGGGACAGCAAAGAATTTGAAGCCCTGCTTCCAAAGCTTGACAGCAGGGACAAGGAGACAGTCCAGGCAAAACAGAAGGATATACTGAAAAGTGTCGAAACTCAGAAGAAGGCCGTTCCTTCAGCTGAAAAAAGGATATCATCAGGTGAAAGCGGTATAATCAAAAGGGATTCCAGAAGGGATTCCAGGATAATAACAGGCTCAGTACCGCAGGCTGTTAGCAGGGAAAAAGATACATCCGCCATAAGGAGGGATGAGGCTAAAAAAGACGGCACAATAAAAAGGGATACCACAAAGCCTGCCGATGATAAAAGCGGATCCTCAGGCATTATAAGAAGCGAAAGCAAGGATGCCAACCGCATATCAATCATTGACAGGGAAAGGGATATTACCTCAAGGTCCTCCTCAACAGGCTCAGTGAAGCGTGATGAAAGCTCCTCCGGCAAAGGGACGGTAACAAGGCCTTCTTCATCAAGGCCTTCTGTCGACAGGAGCAGATCTACTTCCACGAAGCCCGGAACAACAAAAAGCACCCCTTCTGCCACCAGGCCGAAAACCGACAGTAAGCCTTCTGTCACAAAACCAAGCTCCAGCAGTAAATCCGGAACATCATCCAAGTCCACTTCTACAAAAAGCAAACCCAAATCAACGGACAGCGAATCATCAAAGTCGGACAGCAAGGACAGCGACGACAGCAAAAAGAATTAAGCATCCTGAAATTATAAAAAAAGCCTGCTCTTTCAGCAGGCTTTTTTTATTATCTTAAAAAATTACCGGTATCTTATTTCCCGGTATTCAAGCCAGCCTCCGGGATGCCAGCCTTCCGGGTCGTGATGGGTCCAGTGTATCAGTCCTCCCTCGGCATTGTACTCATATACCCCGTGAAAGATAATGCTCTCCCCCCTGACAAGGCCCGGAACCCTGGGAGCTATATCTATATTATGGGCTATGAGCAGTGTCTGGCCTGATGATAACCGCACAATAAACCTCTGATGCTTTGTGCCTTTCGTATCATCGGGGATAATCCTTATTATCTCTCCCTTCTGGGTAACCTGAAGATTGCTCTTATTACTGCTGAATGCATCCTTTATGATATCCGGACTGGTGAAAGAATAACCCCCCTGCAGATCTGCCGGCTTATCTCTGTATGCAAGAACAAGAAGGGCAAGCATGGATGCCATTATTATCAGGTAGATTAATCTTCGGTTTGTATATTTCATCTTCAGCCTCAAAGCATTCAGTTAAACAAGATACCAGGCCCTGCCAGGGCAGGGCCTGTTATTTCCCCTGCCTCCTGTCCCCTTCAAACTGGGTTACGGTATAATTGAACTTTTTTACTGCCTTTGGAGGAAGGCTGAGGGTGAACCTGACGGTATCAATGTCTATCCCTGCATATTCCCCGAAGTCCCCTTTTCTGGAAAGCTCGAAGTACTGATGGGGAAGGTTCCTTGTAACTTCCACCTTTACAGGAATATCCCTGTAGTTGGATACAGTGACCTCATAGGTTTTTTCTTCATCCCAGCCGGATATATTATTGCCAGGGTTCTTGAACTGGTAATTTTTGGTTGCATAATTAACCAGCTTTACCTCCACTTCCACATCCAGCGCCTTTCCCATATTGAGCTCCACCTTTTCTCCTATGGGGATATACCTGGTATTGTCAGAGCCGATATAGGTAATATATTTATCCGCATCCACAAACCTGAAGGCCTTTATTACCCCGTCCGGCAGAGGCTCATCGCCCAGTTTGTGCTCCTTGTCATTGGCAAAGGCTATGAAGCGTATGACATCCTGGCCGTATTTTTCCTCTTCGTATTTATAGAAGTTGATAACCGGGATATCCCCCTGCTTTAAGGAGATCAGCCTTCTGGACCAGCCGTTGGGTATGGTCTCCCTGCCTTCAATTGTGTAAAGGAAGTATTCAGACAGGCCCTCTTTTATTATTTCCTTCGGCCTGTCCATATAGTCCATGCTTCCTGCAAGCTGGGATTTTGCTTCCATAACGGCCTCTTCGTAGCGGGCGCGTACCTGGGGCGCAGGGGGAGGCTGGGTAACGGGACTGCCATAGGGGTACTGCCTTCCTGCCAGGGCGGAGATCTCTTCCAGAAGGTTTATCGTTCCCACAATAACCCTGACCTGGGCTTTTTCATAATCCTCTCCGCTGTTATTTGTCACCCGGACATAGCCTTCCAGCTCCATGGTTTTTTCATCGGTGCTCAGGGTGGCAATATAATATGCCCTCCAGGATATGCCGGAGGTGAAATAATTGATCTCGAAGGGGGCTCTTCCTGACACTTCGCTGTTTATGCGCCAGAGCCCGAGATCCTTTACCCTGGGCGGAAAGCTGAGCTCCATGATATTTATTTTATCAGCCATGGTGTTTGCAAATATCTCTATTGAAGTTGGATCAATCAGCGTGTTTGCCCAGGAGAACTGGAGTGTGTTTTCTCCCTTGCTCATGGTAAGGGTACGGCTGTCCCGGACAAGGGTGATGTCAGCGGAATTGTATATGGTAAGCTGAACGCTGTCCCTTTCGGGAAGGGTCACAAGGTCTATCCTTGCCTGTACATAACTGACCGAAGCAAGGATAAACATGGCGCAGATTATCAGCCTTATCCTGTTCATCTTACATTCCTCCTGTTATAGTTGAAAACAACCGTCTCTTCTCCCTGGGCCGGAACAGATATCAGAAAACGGACGGTATTTGCGTTTTCCTTTTCATATTCATGGGTGCTTTCCGACATGTCCCACTGCCCTGGTATATGCTCTATCAGGGTAAGGATTGCCGGCTGGTCCCTGAAGTTCTCTATTCTGGCCTGAATGGTTTCGTCCGTATCATAGAGTATGACAGTATTGCTCTGATTGTGCCTGAGGTTTATCCTGGTGTCTTTCATCTTATGCTGTGTCACCACTATATCCCTGCTTTCCCCTATCTTCAGCTCCATCTTTTTGCCGGAGGGAGTAAAGGGGGCATAATCCTCGCCCAGGAATATGGTCGAGCCCTTCCCGTCATCCTGAAAAACCCGGACCTTGCCCCACCACAGGGAGGATTCCCCAAGCCCGGAAGCTTTATCGTTGCGGATGACATAGGTTACCGGTATTCCCACATTGGTGTCCTGTTCTTCCGGATCCCAGGGCAGTTTGCCGGCATCAAATGTAAAGACCTTCTCAACAGGTACCGGGTCTTTCCTGAAAAATAGGAACTGCTTTGTCTCTTCGTGCTGAGATGAATTCTGAAATGTATCTCCGTATTCCGGGTAAAACCCGGCATCGCTGAAGTCCTCGCCGGAGAAGTTCCGCACAACCAGGAAGGACTGCATGTCAACCTTTGTTTCCAACTTGTCCGCTATCATTTTATAGGTTACGAGATGATCTATATTGCGCAGAATATACCCTATCCTTATCTTTTCCTCCCGGGCCCTGCTGCTGCTTATTTCCCATACCAGGGCATTTTCATCGGGAGGGTAGCTGACACTGAGCAGTATTACCTCATCCGGGTTCTGCAGTATCCTTATGCGTATTGAGTCAGGGTCTATCATGACCCCCCTCCAGGAGAAATCCACCTTGTTTATTCCCTCCTGAAGCAGAAGGACCCGCTCTTCTTCAACATAGGTTGCCGAAGGGTTGTCAAGCCTTACAGAAGCCTTGTCCCTTTCGGGGACAGCTACAAGCTTTATTCTGGCCAGGCATGGAAAGCAGGCCAGTAAAGCAAACAGGACGATCATAATCAGCCGTTTTAATTGCATTGTCTGCATCTCCTTTATAATAGTCAGGCATTACTTTTATGATACAACTAAAACAGTACAGATAACAGAGAAAAATATTCCTTCGGGGTGAAAATTTCCATGACCTGACTGCTGGAATTAATATACCGCCGTGGTATCCAGATATTGTTAATTAAAATATAAGCAGAATATTATCAGGGTCTGGATATTCTGGACCAGATTTTTTAAGATTTGAGCTGAAGGGCAAAAATTGATTTTGATTTCATAACGGCAGTTTGACTGCAGAACAGAGGATGGTGGAACTGTATATGAAGGCTATGCAACAAAATATACTGGGGATGGAGAGGAGGGTTGAAGCAAAAAGAACCGTCCCTTTTGCTTCGGGGAAAATGCGCATTTAATCGATAATATAAAGCTGTGAAGCAAAAAGAACCGTCCCTTTTGCTTCGTCCCTTTTGCTTCGGGCTTCGGGGTGAAAATTTCCATGACCTGACTGCTGGAATTAGTAATTTCAAATAAATGATAAAATATATTGATTTTTAAACGGCGGAGTCTTAAAATTTAAATTAATTAAGCTGTCCCTATCAGAAAAAAGGGATTATATAGAAATGAAATGCAGTAACTGCGGTTTTGAAAACCCGGGGGTCATGAAATTTTGCGGAAACTGCGGAAAGTCTCTATCTCCCGCCCACACACCCAGTGAAGAATTCAGGCTCCTGGCCGTCCTTTTCATGGATATGGTCGGTTATACCAGTTTCAGTGACAGCATGGACCCGGAAATGCTCAAAGACATCCTTATAAAATATTATCAGAAGATTGAAGCTGACATCAACTTTTATGACGGTGAGGTCATAAAATATATCGGGGATGGCGTCCTGTCTGTTTTCGGCTATCCCAAATCCCACGAAAATGATCCGGAAAGAGCTGTCCTGTCTGCTCTAAGGAACCGGGGCCACATAAACGAACTGAACAAAAACATGAGCCTGGGAATTAAATTCCGCTACGGGATAAATTACGGAAGGGTGGTCGTAAGCAGGGTCAGGGATACGATGGATTTTTTCGGGGAAGAGATTAATATTGCCCAGAGGCTCCAGGCAGGTGCAGACCCGGAACAGATACTGGTCAGCAGTACAGTATTCAAGCAGTTAAAGTCAATCTTTGATTTCAAATCCTCCCCCCGGATGGTCCGTATTACCGATGGCACTGAAACTGAAGGCTATCAGGTGCTGGACAGGAAGAAAAAGAGGGGAAAGATAAGGGGTGTGGACGGTATAAGCCAGATTATGATAGGAAGGCGTGAGGAACTGGAAAAGCTTATGACTGCTTTCAGCCAGACCCTTGAGGATAAGAAGCCACGTATTCTTCTTATAGAGGGGGAAGCAGGAATCGGTAAAACAAGGCTTTATGATGAATTTGAATCAGGAATTAAAGGATCTGCAAGCACAGTTATTATGAAAGGCCGATGCCTGCCCTATACCAGGGGATTTTCCTACTGGCCCGTCATGGAGATAGTGAAGGAATACCTCGGTATATCAGCTGATGACAGCAGGGAGTCTGCAATAAACAAAATTGAGGAAAAAATTAACTATATGCCCGAGAAAGAGTCACTCTACCTTGCTGATATAAAATCACTGCTTCTTAATTTTCTCGGTTTTATTGATGCCGGAGATATGACCGTACCCCAGGATAAGATAAAAAGGCTTTTTTTCATTGTATTTGAGGAAATACTCAGAAATTTAAGCAGGGAAAAGCTGATTATCTTTGTAATCGAAGATTTTCAATGGCTGGATATTCCGTCCAGGGACCTGCTTCTGCATATTACGGAGCATCTAAGGGATACAGGTATGCTTTTTGTCTTTATCACGAGGATGGAAGCAAAAGAAAATCCCGTGAGCGCTGTGCTTTATGAAAAGATCAGGAAACTTCCCGGGTTCTCATGCATAAGACTTGAGAGGCTGAGTGAAAGCCAGTCGGTAGAATTAATAGAGAGGATACTGGAAACAGAAAACCTGTCTGCAGATTTCAGGGACCTTATTACAGGAAAAAGTTCAGGTAATCCCTATTATCTTGAGGAAATAATAAAAGCATTCATTGAGAGCGGTGTACTTGCAAAAGAAGCAGGAAGATGGAAAATTACAGGCAGGGTAAAGGATGTGAGCATCCCCAGCTCGGTCAAGGGTGTCATACAGGCGAGGCTTGACCGCCTTACCCATGAGGAAAGAGAGACCATACAGAATGCTGCGGTTATTGGAAATACCTTCTGGAAGGATGTACTTGATGCCATTACCGGCATAATTGTTGACAGGCACCTGGAAAGCCTTGAAACCAAGGATTATGTCATTAAAAACCTTCATTCCGAGTATTTCAGCCACTCCGAATATCTCTTCAGGCATATCCTTATCCGGGAGGTTGCCTACGACAGCCTTCTGTCCAGGGCAAGGAAATCCATACATGCAAAGATAGCCAGATGCATTGAGAAGCGTTTTTTAAAGAATGACCAGTATCTGAGCCTTCTGTCCTATCATTATGAAAAGGCGGGGATATATGATAAAGCAGGAGAGTATTACCATCAGCTGGGCATGTCCCAGAGGGAGAAGAACCTGGACGAAGACGCGCTGTATTCCTTTGAGAAGGTCCTGGAGTACGGGGACAGCATTGATTTTTCTGTCAAATATTCAGCCCTGGATAATATGGGTAAAATCAGGATAATCCGGGGCCAAAGCAATGAAGCCATAAGCATTTATCAGCAGCTGCTGGATTCCGGAAAGCTGGATGAAAAGCAAAAAGCTGAGAATATGTGCAAGCTTGCAGAAATTTACCAGAGAGTCAGTGATTATAACAGGGCTGAAGAATACCTGGAAAAGATCAAGGAGATACTGAATCCTGAATGGTTCCTGGAAAGTATCTCCTATTATTCTCTTAAAGCCTATCTGGGATACCTGCGGGGCAATACACAGCAGTTCATATCATGTGTAGGGACTGTTCAGGATATGCTCAAAACCCCCTTCAAGGCTCCCAGCAAGGCAGTATCTGATGCCGTGCTCCTCCAGTCCTATCTGCTCCTGGGGGCATACTACGGCATAATTAACCAGAAAAAAGAATCCCTGAAATATTATAAAAGGATTGAACATTTTTATAAAAGTAAAAACAAGTATCTCTGCCTTGATGCATGCTACAATAATATCGGTGCCACTTACTTCTCGATGGGAGAGCTGGGCAAAGCGGTCAGATATTTTGAGAAATCCATTGAAATATGCAGGAAACTCCATGACCGGCTGGGAGAAACGGTTACATGCTATAATCTCGGCAATATATACCTGTTCTGCAATTACCCTGAAAAGGCTGAACAATACTTCAACCGTTATCTGGAGATTAACAGCCAGATCAATAATATACTCGGCAACGGCTACGGGAAATCAGGCCTGGCCAGGCTGGCTCTAAGGAACGGGGACTATGAAAATGCCATGGCTCTCTTAAAGGAATCCAAAAAGATTTTTTCAGACCTGAAAAGCAGGGTGCTTGCAGGTAATATTGACATCCAGATGGCTGAAGCCTGTATTGATAAGGGAGACCTGGAGGATGCTGAAAAGCTGATTAAACTGATCGATCCTGCAGAGAACCGGGATGCGCTGGAATTCCTGCGGGGCAGAATAATCCACAGGAAAGGGGACTTTGATAAGGCATACCCCTTTTTCCGGTCTGTATATGACAGAGACATTGAGAAGAATGATCAGGACCACCTGCTTACAGCAGGCTACTATCTCCTTAATACAGCGCGGAACATGAAAGATATGCCGGATATCCAGGAGCAGGCAGGATTTCTGAAGGCAAAGGTCAGAGCAATAAAAAAGGCTCTTAACCCTGAACTGAGGTCCAGGTTTGCACAGGATAAGAATATCCGGTACATTCTGTCCTGTCCTTAAGGAACCTGCTGGAAAAGTCACAAATCCAGAAGATCTGAAATCGGGATGCAGCATTTTTAAGGGCAATGTACTATTTTGTGGACATATTTTTATCTCCTTTAATTGAAAAAACCTTCTTAAAAAGGTAAAATAGGCAATAACGAATTCTTGTATTTATGGCATGTTTTGTGCTATAATTATGGATAAGGAATAATTTCAGGAGGTAAAAATAAATGAACAGAAAGAACTCATTACTAATCGCAGTTTTCCTGGCGGTTATCTTCAGCATGAGCGCATTTCCCGCCGGTGTAGAGGTCAGCCTCATGGGCGCTGAGAACGGTTTTATTTACAGAACCGGCCATCTGGCGGATATAAGGGTCAGCCTTTCTTCCCCCGCATACCTGATCGTCTATGGACTGGACAGCGACGGCGACATTAAGATACTTTTCCCGAACATTGATACACCCAATAACTATGTCACCCAGAGAAGCATATCCCTGACAAGGCACCATAATATGCTGGCTGATGAGGGCGGGCCCCTGTTTATTTTCGCCATAGCATCGCCGGACCGCAGGATGAGCTTCCATTATCAGGACAGGACTATTCCCCTGTGGAGCAATTACTGGCCCCCCTACCATCCGGTATACTCCTTTGTTCCTGTTTCGGGCTACGGCGGATACAGCGGCTTTCCCGTGGTTCTCGGCAGGCATCTGCCCATTCAGCGGGACAGCAGGTATCCCTCCGGTTATTATCCCGGGGGCATGCAGTCCATGCCCTATGAACAGATATCCGATGAATTCGGGCAGTTCTACAGGATAGTGGACTATTTCATCGATGATCTGAACGGCGCTGTCGTCAGGTTTAATTTCCCCTATTACTACGGCACTGCAGAGCTCTATGTCCACAATCCCCAGAGCAGCTACGGCTATAATACGATTTTTGACAGCTATCTGAATCCCTATGGCTACTGGGTATTCCTTGACGGCCTCAGGGTATGGAAACCCTATGTATCATACCGCTGGAAGCCTTTTGTCCATGGTTACTGGAGATGGTCCGGAAGCATAAGGGACTGGGTATGGATATCCTTTGAGCCCTGGAACCTCACCTATTACTATGGCTACTGGTATTTTGACCTCAGGCACGGATGGGTCTGGATACCGGATATGCAGTGGCATGCCCCCAGGGTTGTTTTTTATTATGTCAGGGGGTATGTAGGCTGGAGGCCCGCACCCCTGCCCAATGAATACCACAGCAGGATAAACGGCTACAGCTTCAATTACCGGGATTCTTCCCACAACCCCTATGTCTTTGTATCATCCAAGGATTTTACATCAAGCGATGTATCATCCAGGGTATTGCCTGATCATATCTATACATCCCAGATAAGGCCCAGGCTGGGAACATCCCGGGTGCAGGAATTCCAGGAGGGCGTCAAATTCCTTGAGAAGGTCATGCCTGCAGAAAGGCTTACCGTAAGGACCGTGGACCTGGAGAAGACGAAACTGGATACCGGCGGTTCCCAGCCCCTGGAAGCCATGCTCCCGAAGCTGGATTCCAGGGAAAAGACAGCGGTGAAATCCAGGCAGGGTGAAATCTTAAGCGAGGTAAAAGCCCAGAAGAAGTCAGCCCCTCAGCAGGAGACGGATCAGATAAAGAAGCCGGCCCGGGAGAAAGCCAGCAGTCCCCTGACTGAAAGAAGCAAAATAAAGAATCCCGACGGCCCCATAAAGATAGAAAAAACCCGTTAAGTCAAATTAAGGCGGGGGTGGATCCTGTATCCTCCCCGCCCCCTATTTCCTTTTTTGCTTGCACTTTTTTTATAAACATTTATAAACAGTTGCCGTAAGATTTTAAAAAATTAGGAATAATTATATGACAGTTAAATCAAGGTATATTGTCTTCAGGCTTATTCTCTTTTTCGGCATTTTTATCCTGTCAGACACAAACATATTGCATGCTTACGTGGGGCCCGGGGCGGGATTTGCTTTTATTTCCAGCTTTTTTGTTGTATTTCTTACCTTTTTCCTGGTCTTTTTCTCTCTAATGACATACCCCCTGAGGTATATATACAAATCCATCAAGAAGAGAAAGATTATAAAAAACTCCAAAACCAGAAGGGCTGTAGTTGTGGGCTTTGACGGAATGGATCCCGTGCTTACCAGAAAATACATAGATGAAGGGCTTTTACCCAATTTAGGCAAATTATCCCGGGAATTTACCTTCGCCGATCTCCAGACAACCAGGCCTGCCATAAGCCCTGTGGCCTGGAGCAGTTTCCAGACAGGGTGCAATCCCGGCAAGCATAATATATTTGATTTTCTGTCAAGGGACAGGGCTACCTACCTTCCTGACCTGTCTTCAACCCAGATAGAGGACGCTAAAAGGCATATTAAAATAGGCAGATACAACATTCCGCTGGGAAAGCCCGTTATAAGGCTTATGAGAAAAAGCATTCCCTTCTGGAATATTCTCGGAAAATACAGTATCAACAATGTCATCCTTAGAGTGCCTATAACCTTCCCCCCGGAAAAGCATAAGGGCATAAACCTTTCAGCCATGTGTGTCCCCGATATACTCGGGACCCAGGGCACCTTCACCTTCTATACATCCAGGGATGAAGGAAACCGGCTTATAGAGGAAGGGGGCCAGATAATAACGGTTAAAGCGGAGCAGGATATTGTCAAAAGCTATATAAAAGGGCCGGACAATTCCATGAGGCAGGATCAGGAATTTGCCAGGGCTGAATTCTGTGTCAGGATAAAGGATGAAAACAATGCGGTTTTGATTATTGATGACAGGAAGTACGACCTGAAAGCAGGCCAGTACACTGAATGGGTAGAACTAACCTTCAGGATGGCTCCTATGGTGAAGGCAAGGGGCATTGCAAGATTCCTTCTAAAAAAGGCAAAACCTGACTTTGAGCTCTATATGACACCGATTAATATAGACCCTGAAAACCCTGCCATGCCTGTCAGTCATCCGGTAATATACTCCATCTACCTGGCAAAGAAGTTCGGCAAATTTGCCACCCTTGGCCTTGCTGAGGATACCTGGGCCCTGAGTGAAGGCATCATTGACGATGAGGCCTTTATAAAACAGACCTATGACATACACAACGAGAGGGAGCTTATGCTCTTTGACAGCCTTGAGAAGGTGAAGGAGGGCGTCGTGGTATGCGTGTTTGACACCACAGACAGGATGCAGCATATGTTCTTCAGGTATCTCGATGAAAATCACCCTGCCAACAGGGGAGCGGACATATCGGAAAAACAGGATATTATGAAAGAGCTTTACATAAAGATGGATAATGTTGTCGGCAGGGTATTAAAGGAAATGAAAGAGGATGAATACCTTTTTGTAATGAGCGACCACGGCTTTAAGCAGTTCCAGAGGGGCATAAACCTTAATGCCTGGCTTCTTGACAATGGCCTGCTGTCCATGAAAGAAAATGCAAAATGCGGTGAATGGTACAGGGGCGTTGACTGGTCCGGCACAAAAGCCTATGGATTCGGCCTGGGAGGGATATACCTGAACATCAGGAACCGAGAATCCGGGGGCATCCTGGATGAATCCGCCATTGATGAAACCATTGGAAAGATAATCAGCGGGCTTGAGTCCCTCATAGACCCGAAGACCGGCGAAAAATGCATAAACAGGGTCTACAGGAAATCCGATATATTCACCGGCCCCTATACCCGCAATGCCCCTGATCTTATTGTAGGCTACAGGGAAGGGTACAGGGCATCGTGGGATTCGGTAAAAGGCAAGGTATCAGGGGAAATATTCGAGGACAATACAGACCTGTGGTCAGGTGACCACAGCATCAACCCCGAGGATGTGCCCGGTATCTTTTTCTGCAATAAGAAGGTCAGCGACAGGGAACTGAGCATTATGGATATAGCACCAACCATACTCTCACTCTTCGGAATTGACAAGCCTTCCCACATGGACGGCAAAGTAATCAGTTTTGAACAATAGGAGGAAATTATGTTCGGCAAAAAAAAGATAGGGATTGAAAAGAGCCTCTATGACAAGGCTCTTGGCTTTGCAAAAAAGGCAGGCTACAGCAATGTGGATGAGCTTGTTGTCCACCTTATTGAAAGGGAATTGAGCCAGATAGAAGGCCTCAAGGATGAAAATGAAATAAGGAAGAAGCTGCAGGGTCTGGGATATTTAGGCTAAATGACACTGATAAACCAGATTATAAATTCCATTTTTGACATACTGCTTTTCCCTTTTCAAAGCATGAACCAGTTCTGGGGGATATTCTTTATCTCAATCCTGTCCGGCCTTCTGCTGATATACATATTTAAGATCACATCCAACCAGAAAGCCATAAAGAGGGTCAAAAACAGAATAAAATCCCATATATTCGAGATAAGGCTCTTTGATCTGAATCCATCCAGACTTTTCGGCGTGCTTTTTAAGATACTGGGACAGAACCTGAAGTATATAAGCTACTCAGCTGTTCCTCTTCTTTTCATGATAATTCCAGTAATACTGATACTCGTCCAGCTTAATTTCAGGTACGGCCTGCGAGCCCATTACCCCGGAGAGAAAACCCTCCTAAAGATATATCTTGCCCAAGACACCGATATATTATCCATTCATCCGGCCATTGACACAAAGGGGCAGGCTGTTGTGGATGCAGGGCCCTTCCGGAACCTGGCCGGCAATTACATAGCCTATCAGCTAAAGGTAACAGAGCCTGGAAATGACTGGATTGA
>CAYSKJ010000016.1:0-34037 GCA_964431655.1 uncultured bacterium
TATTAAAAAAATATAAAAACTTAATACTGAAGGTTTTCGTATGGTTGTATTATAAATATTCAGGGTAATATAGTGCTAAAACGTTTCATAAACTATTATAAACCGCATAAAGTGCTTTTTTTCATAGACATGGGAGTTGCATTCCTGGCTTCCGGCCTGGCCATTCTTATACCAGCCATGGTCAGAAAACTCTTAAATACCCATATTCCCAATGCTGATATCAGAGCTATCACCTGGTATTTTGCCATAATGGTCATGATATATCTTATTAAAATGATCTTTGAATATATAAGGATGAAATGGGGACATATCCTCGGAGTTAGGATGGAATACGACATGAGGGAGGATATATTCCGCCACATCCAGAAGCTTACCTTCAATTATTTTGATAATACCAAGACAGGCCATATCATGTCCAGGATATCCAACGATTTAAATACCATTGCCGAGGTTGCTCACCATGCCCCCGAGGACTTAATACTGTCTGTTTTTATGATAATAGGCTCTTTCATTTTCATGACAAGTTTTAATCCTACCCTGGCCTTAATAGCTCTAATACCTCTGCCCTTTATGATGCTGTGGGGGGTAAAATACGGAGGCAAGATGAGGCACGGATTCAGAGCGGTGAGAAAGAAGATAGCGGATATCAACAGCACTGTTGAAAACTCTGTTCAGGGAATCCGCGAGGTAAAGTCCTATGCCAATGAGGATCTTGAAATTGAAAAATTTGAGAATGTGAACATACACTTCAAGCTTGCCAAGGAAAAAATGTATACCCTTATGGGTATTTTTTACTCAGGATTTCATTTCCTTTCAGACATGTATTATCTTATCGTAATTGCAGGCGGGGCCTGGCTATATCTGAAGGGTAACATTACACCTTCTGATATTGTAGCCTTTATTCTCTACATAAATCTGATATTAAACCCCATACAGAGGCTTATGAATTTTACCGAGCAGTTTCATTCCGGAGCTGCCTCTTTTGAGAGATTTATCGAAATAATGGATATTGAGCCCGATATAGAGGACAGGCCCGGAGCGATCTCCTTCAGCCCTGTCAAAGGTGATATCAATATCAGTAATACATGGTTCCGTTACAGCTCCTCGCCTGACTGGATACTCAAAGATATATCCTTTACGGTAAAAGAGGGTGAAAGCACAGCAATAGTCGGCGAATCAGGGGCTGGAAAAAGCACTATTGTTTCCTTGATACCGCGGTTTTACGAACCCCAGAAGGGCAGGATTACCATTGACGGCCATGATATCATGGATTTAAAACAGCACTTTCTAAGGGAAAACATAGGCCTTGTACAGCAGAATGTTTTCCTCTTTGATGGCACAATCCGTGAAAATATCATGTACGGGCGCTCCATGGCTTCAGAGGCAGACCTTGAAGAAGCAGCCCGATGCGCTAATATATATGATTTTATCATGGAACTGCCCGACGGTTTCGATACTTATGTCGGGGAGAGAGGAGTAAAGCTCTCGGGAGGGCAGAAGCAGAGGATATCAATTGCCCGGGTATTTCTCAAAAACCCGCCCATACTTATCTTTGATGAGGCCACATCATCCCTGGACAATACATCTGAGAGCCTGATACAGGATGCCATGTTCTCCCTGAGCAAGAACCGGACAACAATTATCATCGCTCACAGGCTTTCAACCGTCAGGAACGTGGATAAAATCATTGTCCTTAACGAAGGAAAGATTGTAGAACAGGGTAATCATGAATCCCTGCTTGCCATGAACGGATTTTATCACAAGCTGTATACAAAAAACCTTATATGAATCAGGATCAGAGGTCACCGGGTAAAAGTCCTGCTGTATTTTCAATTTTATTGACAATAATGACAGGCAAGTCTATCCCTGTATAAAATAGAGAAAAATGAAATCAATTATTAAATCTATTCTCACTGTCTCACTTTCCTGGGCCTTTATAATCTCTGTTATCCAGGCTGTTTTCACCTATGCAGGCAATCCTGAGATCATGCTTTTTTCAGCAAGGCTATACCTGTTTGCTTTTTGCTTTGCAACCAATCTGTTAATATTTACGACAATAAGCATGGCTGTTTATGCTGTTCTGAAACTGACAGGATACAGCAGGAATAAGAATTATTCCTTGTTTTACAGCTATTTTATAGTTTTTTTCAATCTGTCGGTGCTTATAACTGATTTTATCAGGCTGAGGCTTGAAAACCCGCTCAGGCTTTATGATTATATTTTCAATCCTCTTTTTCTTTTTCTATCCCTGCTAAGCCTTGTCCTGCTTTCAATCCTGCTTTATTTCATGGCAAAATTGCCCGGCAAACTTTTATCCCTGCATCTCAGAACTCCATTTTATCTGCTGTTTTTTCTGCTTCTGATATTCTTTACTGCCCGGGACGGCAGTTTAAGGGCTCCGCAGAATACTGAGCCCTTAAAAGAGGATTACGGGATTTCTGAAACAGGAATTAGGGTGATTTTCCTTGCAGTTGACGGCATAAACCCTGATGTAATAGACCCTCTTTTCCAGCAGGGTAAACTTCCCAACCTGAAGCTTATGGATGAAAAAGGCTCATCCTTCCTGCTGGAAACCCTGGAACCGGGGAAGTCTCCCATAATCTGGAACAGCATCTATACCTCAGCTGAACCCGCGGATCATGGCATAAAGGGCTTCAGGAAGTTCAAAATGCCCTTCTTCAGGCCCTTTGATGATGATGTCCAGTTTCCCGCAGGCACAATTCAGCGCTATATTTCAAGGTTTCTGGATAAAAAGGGCATTATAAAGTCAATACCCTATCAGTCTATTCATCGGCGCAGGAAGGCAATCTGGGATATACTCGGGGAAAAAGGCAAAACAGCATCCATAGTAAGCGGGTGGACACTTTACCCTTCCTATCCTGTCAGGGGCAATATGGTTTCAGCGGAATATTCCTATACAGGGAAAAAACCGCGCAGCAGTCTTTATGCAGTCTATCCCGGGGAACTTGGCGATTCTTTGAACGAGTTTATAATAAAGCCTGAGGATATGGATTTCAAGGATATCTCCTATTACCTCAATGCATCCGAAACCCGGTATAATGAGCTTTTAAGAGACCGATGGCAGGCCAGGAATATATTTATTCTGAAAAAGGCAATTGCCATGGACAGGACCTTTTTTAACATTGCCCTTCATCTGTGGTCAAAGAATTACTATGACTTCAGGGAGCTTTACATACGGCAGACAGACACACTGGCCCATGCCTACTGGAACTATTTCCAGCCGGATAAATACCCTGAAACTGACCCCGGTGAAATTGAAATATTTGCGGGTGCCATCCCCTCTTCTTATGAAAGGGCTGATGAGTATATAGGCTATATAATGGAAAACTTTCTTGATGAAAAAACCGTGCTGATAGTTGCATCCGACCATGGCATGCTCTCCACGGGAAGGCTTAAAAAACCGGGAGACCATATATACGGAAAACCCGAAGGTCTCCTCTACATATACAGCCCGGAAATAGTAAAGAACAGCATTACTCTGAAAAGAGCCTCTGTCTACGATATTGCTCCCACCATCCTGTACCTTTACGGCTTTCCCCATGCCTCAGATTTTAAGGGCAGGATACTGAAAGAAGCCCTTAAGGATGAAATTCTCGATAAAATACCAGAAAGGAGCATAAAATCCTACGGCAGTATAAGTATAGAAATACCTTCCTATTATGATGAAAAAGGCGATAAAACCATAGAGCACATAAAGGCTCTGGGATACATATAACCCCCCCTTCCGAGTACCGCAAAACCGGCTTAATGCTTGCAGAATCCCTGCTGATGATGTATGATGACACTGATGATTAAGGAGATATAATGAAAATCAATGATTTTAAGCTTGAGGTGTTTTTTACCAGGCATGAATTTACAGCCCCCCATCTTCTTGCACAGTCAGACTGCGAATCCATGCCTGCAAAAGAACTTCTGGCCCTTGAACCGGGTGCAGAAGAAATATTCCTTAAGACCTGGCTGGGCTATACTCAGGTTCCGGGAAGCCCGGAGCTTAGAGAATCAGTTGCAGGACTGTATCAGAATATTGACATGGACCATATAATCATTCATGCCGGTGCTCAGGAGGCAATATTCAACTTCATGAATATTTTCCTGAAAAGGGGTGACCATATTATTACCCAGTTTCCTGTTTACCAGTCCCTTTATGAAATTGCAAAATCCATCGGCTGCAGTATTTCAAAATGGCAAATCAGGCAGTCAGAAAAAGGCTGGTTTATGAACCCTGAAGACCTGGAAAAGCTGATAAGACCGGAGACCCGGCTTATATGCATAAACACACCTAACAATCCCACCGGATATGCCTTTAGCGAAGATCAGATGATACATATAGCTGAAATTGCAGATCGACATGGTCTTTATGTTTTCAGTGACGAGGTTTACAAAGGCCTTGAGCTGAATAAAATAAAAAGCCCCTGGTTTGCAGACATCTACGAAAAAGCTGTATCCCTGGGAGTAATGTCAAAGGCCTACGGCCTTGCCGGGCTCAGAATCGGCTGGATTGCCGCCAGGGACAGGGAAATCCTTGAAAAAATGATAAAGATGAAGCATTATACCAGCATATGCAGCAGCAGTTTATCCGAAAATCTGGCAATAATCGCCTTAAGGCATGGTAATGCAATCCTTAAGAAAAATATGGGGATAATAAAGAGCAACCTGGAGATCTCAGACAAATTTTTCAGCAGGAATAAAGAACTATTTTTATACAACAGGCCCATGGCAGGGCCCATTGCCTTCCATAAAATAAATATTGATATGCCTGTCCTGCAGTTTTGCAATGATCTGATTGAAAAAAAGGGTGTACTGCTCCTTCCTGGAGACGTTTTTGATTATCAGGAGCCATATTTCAGAATGGGCTATGGCAGGGCGGATTTTTCAGAAAACCTGGAAGTTTTTGAAGAATACCTGGATGAAAATCAAGACAAACTAACCTCTTTTATTTAAAGGACTTGAAACGGCGGCAGGTATCTGCGGCACACGATCCTGTATGCGGGACTGTATTCTGAGCGGTAGGGCCGGGAATGGGATACAGCGGGGTAATTCTGTTTTTCCATATCGCGCATAAATTCCATGACTTCCTGACATGTAAAGGGCAGGCTTTGATTTTCAGTCATCTCCAGTACATTATTCCAGTATATGAGCAGTCTGCATTTATCCCCCCGGCAGTTCTCTCCGGTCTTTATAAATCCCTTGAGAAGAAGGTTTTTATTACCTTTGTTAATGATATACGGCCTGAGGTGTATCCTTATTATATCCCCGTCTGGTGAGACAGGGTCATAAACCGGTTCATCAGGACCCTTTCCCATGGTCTCAATCTCCTCTTCCAGGCGCTTTTTCGCGTCAGAAAGATTGCATATAAAATGCGAGCTTCCGAAGGCCGCCTGATAGACGAGTTTGTAAATATCCCGGACCTCCATTAAAGGGTAGCGGTTTATATGAGATTCCAGGATACTGGCAAAAGATATCGCCATTAAAAAAAATCTATCTGTATACTTTCATACATGGGTACAAAGCCTATCTTTACATAAATGCTGTTGGAAACCGGATTGGCAAGGTCTGTATAAAGGGTGCAGTATTTATAACCCGAATCCAAAAGCATTCTGCACAGGCTGTGGACAATGGCCGTGGCATAACCCTGTTTTCTGTATTCCAGGGGTGTATATACAAGGCTTATGGAGATACCATGTAAAACAGGCCGGCATATGGCAGCCATCGTCTTTATTTTTCCTTCCTCCCATACAAAAAGAGTGCCTTCCCTGACCATTTCATCTATGCCGGACTCATGCTCTTTCTTTCCCAGTGCTTCTTGTGCAAAAGCCCTGCTCCAGCTTTCAAGGATGTCCCGATCCCCGGCTGCTGCCTTTCTCAATCTGCCTTCAGCAAGTTTTAAGGGGTTTAAACTGTCCAGCCGGTAAATTCTCTGATTCATGGTCTTTCTGATATCTGTCCCTGTCAGCCGGCAGTACGTATCTGCAAGCTTTTTTGAAGATTCCGCTTCGCCAGTGATACCTGGCATACTGCCGTAATGATTGATTATGAATTCACAGACAGGACTGCTTAATATGTCTAAGTCCCCGGAAAAATATGCAAAAATAAGGTTATAGGGAGGTGTCCTGAGAAATGCGGACAGGATTTCTGATCCCTCGGTAACTGCAAAATACCAGGGGTTTTCCTTGCCGTAACATCGGCTGTTATGCTTAAGCCTTTCAGCTATGCTGTATATCAGGCCGTATTCAACTTCCCGGCTCAGTAAAGCATTACCCGTCCTGGCAAGGAAACCGGCAGAATTTTCAAATATTTCAATTTTCATATTTTACGGGCTCGTTTATAATTTATCAGATTTACCCTTCTCTTCAAGACTTTTCAGCATTTCCTCTTTTGTATCAAACATTCTGCATTGCCTTGCATGGCATACCTGGTATTTACCGCTTTTTATTATGAGGCATCCCGGCAGGGGAAATTCCAGGGGTTCCTTTGTATAGACCACAGGGAAGTGCAAACGCATAAAAACCGCAAGGTTGTAAAAATCAGAGATATAAGGGGTAAGATACTCATCGTCATGGGACTCCTCCCCAATAATCATGCCTGATCTCTCTATACCCATTTTTGCAAAGCCCACCGGGGAGGGAACGGGATGGTCAAAGCTAGAAGCTGGGATATTCCCGAGCTGGGTTTTTATGGAGCTGTACCAGGTTCCCTGCTTATTAAAAGACAATACCATTTCCCTGAGGCCTCTAATTATTGAGATATCCTCCTCAAGAAATGTTGCAAGCACAAGCAGGGAGGCATAGTTCTCCAAAATATCCAGATACTGTATGTCCCCTTTAAATGAAAGGTTCTGCAGTCTGCCGGATTCCAGCCACTGCAGTCTGTACCTGTTGTATATTTTCATGGCCCTGACTCGGTATCTTTCATCCCCAAGAGCCATGGAGGCATAATAAAATGACAGGCCTATCAGGCAGTTAACCCATGTAATTATCTTTTCATCCCGGAAGGGTTTAGGTTTTTCATTCCTCATTTTTATCAGTGCATCTTCTAAGAGGCCATTATTCTTGAAGCTGTTTTTTACCACATGGTATTTGTTATTGTATGGAACAAAATTAAAACCACTGTCCGATTTAAACCCGCTGATTTCCTCTCTGCTGAAAAGGTATGTATCTCCCTCGACACCCCGGGTATCTGCATCCAGGGCTGTGTAATACAAACCTGACTCATCCTCCTGGGTGCTTATATAGGAAATGGTCTTTTCCAGGACCTGCCTGAACTCCTTCCTGCCTAAAGCCATGTATCCCAGGGAATAATTGATTACATGCATGGCCTGGTCATACATCATCTTTTCAAAATGGGGTATATTCCATTCCTGGTCAGTGCAATAGCGGAAAAAACCACCGGCTATGGGGTCATTCAAACCCGACAGGGCCATTTTATCAAGGGTCTCAAGAGCCATAACCCGGGATTCGCCATCCCCTTTTATTAGATAATGAAACAGGAGAAATAGCAGGGTGGAATGGGCGGGAAATTTCTGCATACCCTTGAAACCTTTGTTATTTTCATCATAGTACCGGTATATATCTGAAGTAAGCTCTTTTGATGCTGTTTTTTGAATATTATTACAGGGTATATAACCTGATATTCTGTCATTATTATTATTATAGAAATCCAAAGCATATTCCAAAGCCCGTATAAAATCATCCTCTGGAAGATAGGTAAAAGCAAAGAAGGGTTTTCTGTCCGGTGAAAGCAGTACATTGAGTGGCCACCCGCCCTGCCCGTAATTCTCCATCATAAAAGACATAAGGTAATAATCCAGGTCCGGTCTTTCTTCCCTGTCAAGCTTGATACATACAAACCCGCTGTTCAGATACCGGGCTGTCCTGACTGAAGAGAATGTGTTCTTTGCCATTACATGGCACCAGTGACATGTTGAATAGCCCGATGACACCAGTATGGGTTTGTTATTAATTTTTGCAAAATCCAGCACCTCACTGTTCCATTCCTGCCAGTTAACCGGATTATCGGAATGCTGTTTCAGGTAGGGGCTTAAAGCTTTATCAAGGTTGTTCCTGCTAAAATCCATCCAGAACTCCTTTTTATTCAGATACCTGAAATTGCAGAATATGTTCATATAAAATTTTGACCAAAAGTGAAGCAAAAGGGACGGTTCCTTTTGCTTCACATAGAAATTTTAATAAATCCGGTGCCTCAGATGGCTTCAGTTGCCATTCTTTCTTTCATACTGTCTATGGTCATCAAAATGTGCAGCATATACAGAAGAACCCCCCCATTAGATGCCAGGACAGCACCGACGATCAGTCCGGAAATAATATCTCCGGCAAACATGGATATTCCGAAAAGGACTGAAAGGAGGCCCATGGTAAACTGAGCAGCATAAAGCTTAAGCAGAATTGAAGGAGCAGTATTTTTGGTCTCTTTTGATCTTTTAATGAAGAGGGGAAATATCTTGCTCAGGGTTATGATTCCTCCAAAAATATTAAGCGTTCCTACCAGAATTGTCAGGTGGAAAACCAGGATTCCCGGTACAATGCAGGATACAATGCCAAGGGAAGCAAACAGAAAACCCAGCAGGATCATAAGCCTGGTCCGGGGAAAAGGCCCGACGGGCGTACTCCCCAGAGCCATCATCTGTATGGCAAACAGAAACATCAGCAGGCCCAGCTGTGCACTTGCTGAGAAAGGAAGCAGTCCCAGGCTCACAGGTATAAGAAGAAGACCAAGAAGAACCATGAATATACTCATAAGAAGGATCATTGCCTTGTCCGCTCCCAGTTTCACTCCACCTTCAAAAGGCTTTTCAGCCTGGGGATACAGCCGGTAAATCTTCTGTAATATGCAGGCCAGGTATATTACCGCACATCCGTATAACAGGATAATAACTGCTGTAATTTGTGTGTTCAGTATCTCCTGCCTAATTATAAGCAGACCGATAAGCATGGACAGCAGATAAACTGCTGTACAGCCTGCAATCAGATGGCGAAAGATACCGCCGTATTCTGACCAGGTTCGGTATTTATCTTTATGTATGAATAACTGCACAAGAAGAGCTCCCCCCCCGAGTCCGAAGCAGATAAAAAGCATATAACGGGGGACATGGCCCAATAGGCCAGGAATGAAACAGGTTGCTACACCTGTAGCTGCAATTGCTGTACCCGCGGATAATAAGAGCTTTGACCTTATCAGATCACCAAAGGGGGTTTTACCCAGTATAATAATCTGCAGGGAGAAAAGAATAAGAAAAAGTCCATACAATCCGTCCTCATAATAAGGCAGAATACCCTGTGAGACAGGGAAAAGCAAGATCCCGGCCTCCAGCAGGACTAATCCAGCAATAAGAAGCATTACAACTTCAAATGACAGTTCTGCCTTTTGAAACATACTGTACTTATTCATGCCTGCTGTCCTGATGCCTAGAAATAGGTCCCTTTGGTTCTGTAATTCTCGCTGCGTTCTGCAGCGAGCTTACGTGCCATTTTATCAAATTCGGCTCTGTCCATCCTGTATAAGGTGTCAAAGTCCCGCATATTCTGAGGAAAGATGATAATCATGCTTTTTTTCTCCAGCTCCTGGAAAATATAGTCCACTGCTTCATCAACTGTAATGGCATCAGGGGGAGGAGCCATGTTTCCAAATATGCCTGTGATTACATTGCCTGGACAAAATACACTAAATTGAACACCCTTTGTCTCCAGTTCATAATTGAGGCTTTCTGTCATGGATATGACAGCGCTTTTTGTCGCGGCATAAACTGCCTGATAGGGCACCGGGACACGGCCGGTTATGGAAGCAGTGTTTACAATGTGTCCTGAACCCTGCTCCAGCATTATGGGAATTGCGGTATATGTGCCGTAGATTACACCCATCAGATTTATATCTATTACTGTCTTCCAGATATCAAAGGTGATTTTCTCTGTCGGGAGAGTCATGCCTATTCCCGCATTGTTGAAGACAAAATCAAGGTGCCCTTTGAATTCGCTGGCTTTCCGGATAAGCCCTTCGACCTGGTCAAGCTTTGTAACATCTGTAATCAGAGCATGCACCCTCCCGGGAAAATCTGCATTTAACCGCTCTGATTCCCTTTTCAGGTTATCCTGGTTCACATCACCCATGAACACAGCTCCTGCTCCTTTTTGAAGGAGGTGTTCTGTAAGGCCCAGTCCGATACCTGAAGCCGCTCCTGTAACAACAGAAACCTTGTTTTCAAAATACTTGCTCATATTGTTCTCCTGTATTGATTTATGGCAGAATCCGTGAATCACCGACATTCAGCTGGCTTGTACCCTTTATCATTACTGCCTTTAAATATTTGACAACCGGCAGTTCTGACAAAGCCTCAATTATGTACCACTGAAGGGGATGCTGTTCGGAAGAAAGCCTGGTCCATCCTATAAAGCCCTCCCCTGTCCACATCCTTTCAGTCCTTGATGACTGGGGATAAAGGGTAGCATGGCTTAATGAGGCCCCTCCCCTGCCAAGGTTCGGAATATAGCGCCAGGCAAACAGGTTTATCCTGGGATCTATGTTTATCTTTTGCACATCTTCCTTTTTTACTTCTTCTTTTCTGAAAAAATCAAATTTAAGGAAGGTATGGCTTTCATAGCTTGCAGCTGTGAACCAGTGGTCCTCCTTATGACGCTCTGCTGCAATATCTGCAAAGATTTTCGGGACACCATCCTCCTCCCTCCCTCCGATTATGGGACAGGCTTTGTTTTCCCACACTACAAGGGCATAATCCCCGGTCAATCCCTCAGTATTTCCCAGGTATTTCACCGGCACTGTAACCTGTATGAGCCGGTATTCTCCGCCGGTCATCCAGTCCACATCACGGCAGTTGCTATACTGAACATTAACCACAGGCTCAAGAAGTTCAAAATCCTCGGGTATGTACTGCAGCAACGCTTCTGATTTAGTCTCATACCTGATGCTTATCCCTGTTATATCACCATAGACAGTTCTGACCGGATAGAATTGATGACCTCCAAAATGAACAGGCATCTTGTAAACATAATCATCCCTGAACTTAAACCTTCCTCTCATAAGGAACTCCTCTCTTATAAATAATTGGTAAAAAAGAAAGAACAGATTTTTACATGGTTTTGAATTAAGAGAAAAAATTTCAACATCTGGCAAAGATATCATAAATATTACTTCATTGGATTTGCTTTCTTTATCCAGGCTGTTTTCTGTTCTTTCTAACGCTTTAATGATAAAATAATGTAAGCTTACTGTCAATACAAAAATATTGCTTTTTTATAAAAAGATTTGCATACATTACCAGAAATATATCCTCCTTTGTTTATTGAATAATGCTTAATTAAGGGAAAATAAAAGAACAACTAAAAGTACCCTGCAGGATTTAACTATTTATGGCAATTTATGCAGCTTTGTAATATATTAAACAGATAAAAGGGGATGTTTTTGTTTTCCCTAAAAACCTGTCAAACTACTGTAAGGACACCCTTTAATGCTTTATAAAACTTTATATATCCGTTGGCCCAGTACATTACTTAAACTTTCCCAAAGAAATTTCATCCTGCTCTTTGCTTCAAAATTCATCCTGGATAGCAACATCTGAATCAAATGGTCGATAATAAAAACCATGCGATAAAAATACGAGGAGGTTTACTATATGAGAAAATTATTTTCATTTTCATTTCTATTTTTATTCTTTTTTATTTTTCCAACAGATGGGTTTTACAATATCATTGCTTCCGGATTTGCATGGGCCGAAAAAGCAGGAGGGACCGGCATGGATTACGGTTTATCAATTGCAACGGATTCATTGGAGAATTCCTATGTTACTGGCAGTTTTAGCGGTGCGGCTATTTTTGGAGGTGCTTCAATGGTATCCTATGGAGAACTTGATATTTTTATTACAAAACTAGATAAGAGCGGTAATTTTACATGGGCAAGGAAAGCCGGGGGAACAGGGGATGATATGGGTAATGGAATTGCAGCTGACAGGCATGGGAACAGCTATATCACAGGATATTTCAATGGGTCTGCAAATTTCGGTACAATAATCCTTGAATCGGGTGGGACTACTGATGTCTTTGCCGCAAAACTTGATAATAACGGTAATTTCCTGTGGGCTGTAAGGGCTGGAGGGCCAGGCTACTGCATGGGTAACTCCATTGCCCTGGATGCATCAGGAAATATATATATAACGGGTTATTTCAGCGGTACTGCAGATTTTGGCACATCTTCTCTTGTTTCGCAAGGATCAAGGGATATTTTTATCGCAAAGATCGATGACGATGGCAACTTTCTATGGGCTAAAAGCGCTGGAGGATCAGGGGATGATATAGGAAACGGAATTGATGTGGATATTGATGGCAATCCTTATATAACAGGTTATTTCAATGATACTGCAAATTTTGACAGCTTTACAGCAGTATCAAACGGTTCATCCGATATTTTCATAGCAAAACTAAATACCACCGGAACTTTTATTTGGGTAAAAAGCGCCGGAGGAACTGATTACGATGAATCCAAGGCAATTACGATCAACCCTGCAGGGTTTTGCTATATAACAGGAGCATTCAAAGGTACATCCTATTTTGCACCAGGCAATTCAGTCGTATCATCTGGTTTATCTGATATATTCATTGCTATATATGGGCAGGAAGATGGTAATTTTTTTGGTGTTATAGCTGCCGGAGGCCCGACAAATGATTTAGGCTTGGATATTGTCAATGATTCTTTGGGAAACGCCTATGTCGTCGGTTGTTTTTCAGGGACTGCATATTTTGATACCTTTCCAGTGGTTTCAGATGGAGGATTTGACATTTTTATTGCAAAAATGAATTTGGCAGGCCCTTTTGAATGGGTTGAAAGTGCCGGGGGTGCAAGTGGAAATATTGGCTTTGGAATAGCTCTGGACCCCTATGGCAAGTTAAGCATTACCGGAATTTTTACAACAACCGCAGGCTTCGGAGGTACAAATCTAATATCCAGTGGCGAAAATGATGTATTTATAGCAAAGTATAATACTGACACTACCTTAGTACCCGTATACCGGTTCTTTAATACAAGCGCTGGCGGACATCTATATACCATAAATTCCGGTGAAAGAGATTTAATCATTGATACTCTACCCCACTATAGTTATGAGGGCATAAAATTCCATGTTCATAATACCCCTGTAGAGGGGACAACCCCTGTATTCCGTTTTTTCAACAATGTAAGAGGTGGACACCTGTATACTATCAGCGAAACAGAGAGAGACAGCCTTATGGCATTGCCCCAGTGGGATTATGAAGGAATAAAATTTTATGTATATGTAGTTCCCAACTATTTCACAATCCCTGTTCACCGTTTTTTCAACAATGTAAGGGGGGGGCACCTGTATACTATCAGCGAAACAGAGAGAGACAGCCTTATGGCATTGCCCCAGTGGGATTATGAAGGAATAAAATTCCTGGTCCTGCACTAATATGCTTTACCTGAAGCAAAAGGAACCGTCCCTTTTGCTTCAGGCATAACTGCTTGACTTTTATGTTTTTTCATTTATAGTAAAGGCATGGAAAAAGTGGTTAAAAAACTTTCATTTGATGAGTCAGAGATTGAAGACAAAAAATCACGGAAAACAAAGACCCCTGAGGAAAGGCTTGATATTCTTCAGTATCTTAGAGAAGAATACTATATTTTAAAAAATGAGAACAGAAAAGGACTTCAAAGAGTTTATAAAATTATTAAACAGGCATAAGGTCAGATATCTTATTGTAGGCGGTTTTGCTTTCAGTTATTATTCAGAACCGAGATATACAAAAGATATAGACATTTTCATTGAACCTTCCCCTAATAATGTATCGGGTATTATGAAAGTACTTGATGACTTCGGGTTTGGGAGCCTGGGTTTAAGAGAGGAAGATTTTCTTGAAAAAGGTCAGATAATTCAGTTAGGCAATGAGCCTGTGAGAATAGATTTATTAAATTCAATCAGGGGTATTGATTTTACATCAGCATGGAATAACCGTACAACAGGTAATTATGGAGATGAAACAGCATATTTTATCTCCAAGTCAGATCTGATAAAAAACAAAGAGGCAACTAACCGCATCCAGGATATGGCAGATATTGAAAAATTAAAGGAATAACCTTTTATTAAGAAACTTCCGTGCTGATTTATCCTGATCTAATTAAAACCGTCATATCATAAAATTAATATAAGCATGAGTTTGAGATTAGTTTAAGAAATTTAGATAAATCCATTTTATCAGACGGCTTCAGTCGCCATTCTTTCTTTCATATTATCTGTTATAGCAGAAGACTTACATCTATGAACAAACATACTCCTATTAAAAATACGACTCTACAGCATGGGCCTATAATGAATAACTGATTATTATAAGCAGATTTTTATTCGCTCCCGAATTTTTAAGTACTTTTGCTGAATGCAAGTTATTCCCCCAACTTCTGATTCACTAAAGAAAGACATTTAAAATGAGGCTTCTGCATGGAATAATCCAGATAAATAAAAATACTAATTTATTACCCGGCCGTCTTTAATGCTGATGTATATATCCATAAGATTCCTTATGTCCTCGAGGGGGTCTTTTTCTGTTATAAACAGATTTGCCTTACTGTTTTGAGCAACTGAACCATAATCACCAAGCATATTAAGCCACTTCGCCGGATAAATGGTTGCACCCCTTAATATCTCCAGATCAGACAGCCCGGTGTCTTTTAGTAGCTTGATCTCATCATGGGTATCAGGCATACAGCTGTCAATACCGACCAGTAAAGGGACGCCGTTTTTTATCATTTTGCCAGTGCAGAACAGGGATATTGAATCAAGGATTTTTATTAACCGGCTGTATTCTTCCCCTGGCTCCATTGCTCTTTCATTGAATACCCGGAGCGTAGGACAAAAGAAGGTATTATTTTCTACCATTCTGCAGGCAAGCCTGTCCAGCTTTTCCTCTGATATCGAATCACTGCCCATAGAAAAGACCTTTTGAGCAAATTCCTCGTCTGCACCGGGTTCATGATTATAATTTCTGCATAATTCATCATGCTGTTTTTGAAGGCTGTCTTTAAGCACACAGGGCCAGGGTGCTTTGCCATGCTCAATGCACCTGATTCCAAGGTCCATTGCTATGTCCATGGGCACCATGTTAAAAAGAGGAGCTCCTGGATCATGGGTAACAGGCAGACTGTTTTCACCAGCTTTCTCTAACAGATATTCAAATACCGGAAGGTCAAATTTTCCGAAAGTCTTTACAAGAGACGCCCCTTTTTCCAAAAGCCCGGATATTATCCTGTCAGCATCCTCTTTAGTATCAACAGCAACGGTAAACCCTGGCATGGATTCATTTATTTTCCTCCAGTAAAGCGGGCTTTTCTCGAGCATGGGCCCGGAATAAAAGATATCAGGCCCGCACGTATTTCCTTTCTGAATTTGCTCTTTCATGTCCTTTAAAATATCCACAGGCCCTCCCACGTCTCTGACCTGCATAATACCTTTTTTTACAAACCCTTTGAGTATATTTCCCCTTTCATCTTTTTCCATCTCTTTTAGATGGCTCAGATGTGCATGGGATTCAAAAAGGCCTGGAACTGCATATTTTCCTGTACAGTCAACAATAAAGGCATCTGCTGTTTCAACTTTATTGGAGGGATAAATAGACTGGATCCTGTCTTTCCCAATCAGGATATCCATTTCCCTCTGGATCGACCCGATTACGACATCAACAATATTTACATTTTTAACAAGAATCTTCTGCATCATTTTATTATGCCCTAAAAGGAGTTTTTTCCGCTCTCATTAAATTTAATATATGGTACCCGAAAAAGAAGATTAAATTGCCGAGTACACCGAATATTATATTATCCAGGGAAATAAATCGGGAAAGATACACTGCTGATACACCGTATAAGACGATACCCCCTGTAAGTCCGGCAAAGAAGTGGCCCGGGCGGACATTCAGCCCCAGAACTGCCAGGACCAGGGGAACAAGGATTATGGGTGCCCAGAAATTATAGGAATATATAAGTATGTCCAGGATACTCTCAATCTTCAGAGCAAATATCACTGAAAATACCCCCACGGCCAGATTTGCTGTTTTGGCTGTATTAAGCTGTAGAACATCACTTAGCATTCGTTTTTTCAGGGGGACAACGATATCATTTACTATGGATACCGAAGCGGCATTAAGGAAAGAATCCGCCGAGGACATTATAATTGACAGCATGGCGGCAATGACAATTCCGCCTATGCCTATGGGAAGTGCATTCTTAACTATATAAGGCAGTGCCAGGTTTGCATCCAGTTCAGGGTTCATGGCCAGGGCAACAAGGCCTATAAGGCCGGTTACAGCAAAAAAGGGGAAGGAAAAAATCCCGCTCAGCAGTGTTCCCCTTGCTGTTGTCCTTGCATTCGGACTCATCAGAAGGCGCTGGACATAAGGAGGAACCAGTGTCTCCCCTATAAAAAATGTCAGAAACAGGGAAGCAAATGAAACCAGGGTAAACCTGTCCGAGAAAATCCTCAGATGGGAGTCCGGGACACTGTAAAGGACATTCTGTATGCCTCCGGCATAAGATATACTCAGGACCAGGGAAAGAGGTATACCGACAGCCAGTATAATAAACTGCAGGACATCGGAGGCAACGACAGCCTTCATACCTCCCAGTGTCGAATAAAGAATGACAATGGAGCACCCTATTAATATTCCCCAGAGCCTGGGCATACCGAGAAATACATTGAAAATGTATCCCATGGCCCCAACCTGGGCCCCCAGTATGCCGGCGCAGATAATTACAGACAATATACCTGTAATGATTTTTGCAGGCTTTCCGTAATGCATCCCTATTATATCTCCTGCTGTTATTGCCTTATTATACCTGTCCATTCTGGGTGCAATGAAAAGGGACACAAGTATTATCTGAAGGCTGAAACCGAAGAGAAAAAATATATTTGCAATACCGTAGGTAAAGACCTTTTCGGCATTTCCGGTGGAAAAACCTCCGCCAATAAAAGAGGCTGAAAGGGTTGCAAAGATAATCAGGACACCGTAATTTCTTCCAGCTACAGCAAAGTCTGTTATATTTTTTACCTTTCGGCTGGTAATGAAACCTATCAGGATAATGGCTGCGAAGTACAGTACAATTATTATGATATTAAGCACGACAGACCCCTTTACATTCTATAAGAATCAGAGGATTTTATAACAGATCCTGATTATGTAAAGATAATCATTAAAGCCCAATAATTAATTAGCGAATAGGGAAAAAAAGAGTAGTATTAGAAGTGGGAAAATCATATTGCTGAGGCCACGGACAAAATATCTATGATATAATTTGTAGAATATGCACACCGGATTTAGGGTTATATGGGAGATTACAGAGAGAAAACACTGGTTTCCGATACCCCCCTTCTTGCAAAGGAGGGCTGGCAGGAAATAAGCTGTATCATGCCTGTAGAATGCGGTTTCTGCAGAAGCATGAATACTGTCTGTATCTATAGATATGCAGTTGGAAGCAATATATGCGCAGAGATAAAGGAGGAATATCTCTGTAAAAACTGCCAAAAGTTCACTTCATACTATCTGGAATATGAATCATAGCTTTATAGAAAAAATGCCAGTGCTTTTTTCATGGGTTTTTATTAAAATATGGGATATAATTTTTCAGCCTTTGCAGAATATTTGAACTAAAATTATCAAAGGAAAAATCTGTGGAGACCTTCAACCGGGAAAAGACTGTTTTTATTACAGGCTCGACAAAAGGAATCGGGCATTTTTTCTATAAGCACCTCAGGGATCACAGAGTAATAACCCACGGGCGTTCGGCCGGCGAAAGCCCCTGGCATATAGCCTGCAATTTGTGCGATATTAATTGCATTGAGCAGATATTCAGCAAAATATCCCATCTGGGTAAAATAGACATGTTTATACATAACTGCTATATCGATGATATTTCTATCTCAAAAAAACTTATCGATGGCATGGCATCCTATATTAAGAAGGAGGGAAAAATCATTCTCATAAGCAGCGGCCTTGCGGCAAACTTCAGACATGGGGATGACTTTACCAACCAATATACACTGGTCAAGGCAGGGCTTGAAAAGTATATGAAGATACTTGCAGACAAGTATTACTGCCGGGAAATGTGCTTCACCACACTGCAGATTGACAGAACCTATGATACCGTTATGACGAAGGGGCTGGACACAGAAAAAAACGACATGAATGAGCTTGGCACCTGCATTGATTTTTTTCTTGAGAAGCCATGGGATGAACTTACAGGGCGATGTTTCATATCATCCGCGATCATCAGCCGCACTCCGGGATACGGGCTTGAACTGAATTACCAGCATCTGGGAGAAAACAGCCTGAAAGGCAGGATCTTCCTCGGCAACAGGGTGCTTTTAAACCAGAACAGGGTAAAAAATGAGAACCTATCGGACACTGATCTTTCATCCTATGGTTCGGGAAGCTTTAGACTTTGTAAAAAACTTGCTGAAATACATAAGGTATCAGCAGAAAATATAGAACTGCATGACGGGACGCTAAATTTCCTGGAAATCATGATAAATGTTATGGTGAAGCATGGACATGATATTCTTTGCTTTGACCCTTCCTGGAACATTATAAAGGATATTGCCCATGAAAGGAATGTGATCACTGACTTTATCCGTGTATCCGGACACAAGCTGATACCGGACTATGACAGGATGCTGGAAAGAATTGGAAGCCTGACCCGGCTCATCTACCTTGTAGCCCCTCTGAACCGCTTAAGCCTTGTGCTTTTCCTTACCAGAATACCTGGTAATATACCGGTAATAATTGATTTCTGTTATAACGAATTTTTCCCTTCGGATGAAAATATAGGAATGAATGATTTTGCTGATTCGCCTATGCCGGTTATAAGCATCAGCACCTTTTCCAAATTTTACGGTATGCCCGGCCTCAAACTGAGTTATTCTGTATCAAACAGGGAGATAAAAGCACTGATAAGCAAATTCTTCCACAAGCCTGTGGATAAAAGGAGGGAAACAGCCGCTTTGACTCTTCTCTCAGACCTGGAATACCAGGACAGGGTAAGGTGCTTTTATAAAGAAGAAATGAGAAAATACACAGGATTCCTTGAAAAACTTGATACAGACTATGCTGTAAATACACCAATGTCCCTGCTGATTTTCAATACTGACAAAAATATCCCTTCCGGCCTTTCAGATTATATTATAGCAGATAATAACGGCTGGCTTATTACCATACAGGACAGCAAAACCAATGATAAAATAATAAAAGAACTGCAAAAATACCTTTCAAAATACCCCAAATGAGGCGGTCAGCATCAATATGCCTAAAGACCCTTTTATTTACAGGACATGAAGATTTTTCTCCTTTAATTCAGCTGAAATTCGCAGTAAACATTTGCATCCACATTCCTGTCCCTCTGATAGATGAACATACCATCCCTTTTATCCTTAACCCCGAGCATTAGACATGCTTTTTGCGACTGAAGGGGAGTAAATCGGGTGGGAGTGTAACCCTGAGCTTCAAAGGAAGTCCCTCCCAGCATGGACTCCAAATTGCTGTCAATATCCATATGGCAGAATACATCAATGCAGAAGGAACCCTGACCAGGATTGCGGGGGCTGTTGCCTTCATTTGATTTACTTTCTGAGGTTTGCCTGAATTCTACTGTATCAGGAACACTGATGTTCATATCTAAATCAACAATATACAGGGTATACTGATTTATCTGCCTGTTGATATCTTTGGATGCTGATTCCAGTTGAGATTCTGGTATTTTTGCAAGGTTTACCGGCTCATGGCAGAAATAGAGCTCTTTATCCTCCTCAAAGGTCTGAAGCCTGCTGCCGTATGAATAAGACTTACCATAGGGCAGATCTGGAATCCAGAAACTGCTGGTTCCTCTTTTATTTTCTTTTTCAGGAAGACTGACCGTCTCTGTCCTCACCTGGAAGTTATTAATTTCAAGTGTAACACCCCTGTCCTCCCATGTATTGGTTATACGAAAGTCCGGTTCTATGTTTATGGAGAAATAGGAGCTTTTATGGAAATAGGGTAGATACATGGAAATTTTTGCTGATTTTGATTCTCCGGGGAGTATTACATTCTGATTTATTTCTGATTTTATCAGCGCTCCCTGCTCCTTTTTCTGGTTAGAACTAATAGTTTTGGATTCAAGATTTTTCAAAGCATTGTCATCGGGGTTTTTAACAAGAAAATGTATGATAAGTATAAAAAATGCGAGTCCCAGGAGTGCTACCATTGGTTTTGGAAGATTTGCCCCTGATTTTTTACTCTGGACTGCCTTATCTGAATGTTTGGCCGAAGGAGCATCACTTTTTCCAGAGCTTTCGTCTCTGACCTTTTTGCCTGGAATAGCTCCGCAGATGGGACACTCACCCCTGCCCTGATAGGCAGTTAACAGCGGGTCATCAGCAGAAACGGCTTTATAACCGCAGTTGGGACATGTCTTCAATATATTTTCGTCATTCTGGGTTTTTTTGGTAATACCATGTGAATCCGAAGGTTCGATTGTGCACAGGCCTCCTGCCTGCTCTATAATTTCCCTGTATTTCTCCGCAGTATGACTGTCAATGCCGTCTTTGACAATCAGGGGGACGCTTGCAATCAGCCCTGCGATTGCTTCAGGAGTTGAACCAAGGACACCAGCTATTATCTGACTGAAGTCAGTTGTTTTAACACCCTCCTTCAGTCCTGTAAACTTAATTTTATAGAACTGATTTACCATAAATATTCTCCTTTAAGGTAATTAACTTACCAATACTAAATATTTATACTTCAGCTTTGTAGATATGAACATCCTGCTGTGGGAATGGTATACTGATTCCTTCTTTATCAAATCTCTTTTTTATGGTTTCATTTAAATAAAAGAAAACATCCCAGTAATCTGAGGTTTTGACCCAGGGCCGGACTGCAAAGTCAATACTGCTGTCCGCCATTTTTAGAACCCCTATTATAGGTGCAGGTTCCTTCAGTATCCTTTCATCTCCTTCTATAATATCCTTTAAGACTCCCTTTACCCCGTCAATATCATCCTTATAGCTCACACTGGCGACAATATCGATTCTTCTGCGCTCTTCAGCGGTATAGTTGATTATATTATCCCCGATTATCTTTGCATTGGGAACAATGATCTTCTTATTATCAACCGATTTCATAACCGTCGTGAATATGCTTATTTCAGTAACAGAACCGGAGATTCCACCTCCTTCAATATAATCTCCCACCTTGAAAGGCTTGAAAATAACCATCAGCACTCCTGCAGCAAAATTTGCCAGGGAACCCTGCAGAGCAAGGCCTATGGCCAGTCCGGCAGCTCCTATTATTGCTACAAAGGATGCTGTCTGAACACCCAGCTGGCCCAGACCTGCGATTATAACGAATACAACCACCATGGCATATACCAGGCTTGAAAGAAAGGATAAAAGAGTAATATCCACCTTCGATTTTTTCAGAACCTTTCTGAGTATTGACCTTATAATTTTTGCTGCAATTATGCCAAAGATAAGAATGGCTATGGCTGCCACTACCTTAAGGCCGTAAAGGGCCAGTAACTCCTTAATTGTTAAAATAATATCACTCATCATGATCATTCTCCTTTCTTTTAATTATTACCGTAAAGGTTATTATTTAATTTATGAATAATCAAACAATATTTTAGATTATTGTCCTTGATTTTTGCATATATTACCTATATAGTATATTTTAGTAGTTATGTCAGGAATTTTGCCTGGGCCATTAAGACAGGTTATGCCTGAATGATCAAAAAAGGAGGAAATTGATGATTAACTTTTTGTGGTTTATAATTCTGGGGGCCGTTGCAGGATGGATAGCAGGACTGATAATGAAGGGCAAGGGATTCGGCATTATCGGAAACATCATTGTCGGAATACTTGGTGCGGTAGTCGGCGGATGGCTTTTCCGCTTCTTTAATACAGTTATGACCAATACAACCCTGGGGTCTCTCTTAACTGCTGTTATCGGTGCTGTGGTTCTGCTGTTCATAATAGGCCTCTTTAAGAAGTAGGAACAAAGATGAAAAATATTCCCGGCTTTTTGCCTAAAGCCTGAATATTCCCTTTTCCCCTGATATTTCAATCATTGATGCATCTGTCAGGCCGCCCAGAGGCAAGCCTATGCCTGAGTTCAGGAAACCATGTATGTAATTATCGCTCAGGACCTCGTAATACTTACTCTTTCTTGTCAGTACAGCTATATTATGAACCCTGTTAAGCTGGGTCAGCAGGAAGGCTTTTTTGTTCTCCTGTGCAAGCTTTCTCATAAGCAGGGACCTCTCCTTTTTTATACTGTTTGGGAGCTGTCCTTCCATATTATAGGCCGAAGTCTGCTTTCTCCCTGAAAATGGAAATATATGAAGATGGCTTATGGGGAGCATTCTAACTGTATTATAAAGGCAGTTAAAATCCTCGGAGCTTTCAGAGGGAAAACCTACGATAAAATCTGAGCCTATCTGGATATCTTCGGATCTGGAGCGTATTAAGCCTGCAAGCCTGCAAATATAGTCATTTGAATAATTACGTTTCATAAGCCGGAGTATCCTGTCTGATGCGTGCTGAAAAGGAATATGAAGATGCCTGCATATTCTTTTCTCTGAAAGCATAAAATCAATAAACTCATCATCCAGATCTCCGGGTTCAATGGAACTCAGCCTTAGCCTGAAATCACCTGATACTTCAAGTATGCGTTTTATAAGAAATTCAAGGCTTTGAATCCTTCTTTTCCTGTTAAGGCAATCATCCCAGCGGGAGATATGGATTCCTGTGAGGACTATCTCTTTGTATCCTCTTTCAAGAAGCTCTTTCAGCCTTAGAATGATATTACTCAGGGGATAGGACACGCTTTTACCCCGGGCCCTCGGGATTATGCAGTAGGAACAGGATGAATCGCATCCGGTTTGTATAATAAGATTTGCCCTGCTTCTTAGTTTAACATCTTTTTTCTCAATATTTACTTCGGCTGGCACCAGCCCCAGTCCAGCTATTTTTTCAGCTATTTCACCCTTCTGATTATTATCCAGTGCCAGGTCAACGCTGCCGTCAAAACATATACCTGCCTCCGTCTGGGGAATACATCCTGCCAGAACTATCTTTGTCCCGGGGCTTTTTGCCTTTATCCTCCTTAGAGCGTTTACAGACTTGTATCTGGCCCTGGCAGTCACAGTACAGCTGTTAACTATGTATATATCAGGGTCAGGGCATGAGGGCCGGTAATCATAGCCCTTTTCAATCAGCTTTATAATTATGTCGTTCTGTTCGGCCTGGTTCAGCTTACACCCCAGGGTGTAAATATCAAAGGTTATTCTGGCTTTTGATTTCGATTCCATATGCTTCAATTTTTTTATAGAGATTGGATCTTGGTGTATTAATGCTGTCGGCTGTTCTGGATATATTGTACTCATTCTCTTTAAGTTTATGCATGAGGAAAAGCCTTTCTGATTCAGCTTTGAATTCCTTCAGGGTTTCAGAAGAAAGCAGGGCTGATAGGCCATCCTGCTGAATTTTTGCAAATACTGGCTCAAAATCAGACCGGTCGATTATTTTCCCCTCGGTAAGTATGGCAAGCTTTATGCAAAGATTCTTTAATTCCCTTATATTTCCCTTATACTGAAGGGATTTTAAATATTCCATGGCCTGCTTCGTGAAAGTTTTACCGGGAAGGCTGTTCTTCTGGCAGAACTCATCCACAAAGAAGCCGGCAAAGGAAGGAATGTCCTCTCTCCTCTCCCTCAGGGGCGGGATATGCAGGGTAATAACATTAAGCCGGTAGAAGAGGTCCTCCCGGAACAGGCTTCTGCTGATCTGGTCTGCAAGATTCTTGTTGGTAGCAGTAATAACCCTTGCGGAGGTGATAAAGGATGCAGAAGAACCAATCCGGTGGAATTCGCCTGTCTCCAGAACCCTGAGAAGCTTCGCCTGGGTCTCCAGAGGCATATCACCTATCTCATCAAGGAAGAGGGTGCCTTCCTGGGCTGACATGAAAAGCCCCTTATAGGTTTTGTCTGCGCCTGTAAAAGCTCCCTTTTCATAACCAAAAAGCTCGGATTCTATAAGGTTGAAAGGTAAAGCGGAACAGTTGATTGCTATATAGGGCTTGTCATGTCTGTCGCTGTTATGGTGTATATAGCGCGCCATTACATCTTTTCCCGTTCCGCTCTCACCGGTTATGAGAACAGGGATATTCATGGGGGCTACTTTTCGGGCCTGCTGATAAAGTTTCTGCATATGTGGACTGGCGGATCTTAAAAAATAGCTGTCAATTAAATTGTCCTTCATCTCCTGGAGTTTTTTCCTGCTGTGGTAAAGCTCCGAGGCGTTTTTTATCCTGAGGATGAGATCATCAATGTCCGGAGGCTTGTTAATGAAATCAAAAGCCCCAAGTTCCAGCACAATCCTTGCTGTATTTTCAAGGCCGAAGGCAGAAAGGATTATAACAGGAAGCCCGGGGTTCATCTCCTTAATAAGCGGAAGGGTATGAAAACCGTCTTTGCCAGGCATTTTTAGATCAAGCAGAACACACACATACTCATTGGCCCCTATTAATTCAAGCCCCTTATCAGCATTGTCTGCCAGGTCAACACCGAAATTTTCCTCACTCAGGACTTCCCTGAGGGTCTCCAGGTTATAAGCTTCATCATCAATTACCAGTATTTTGTTCATATTATGGCCTGCTACTGCATTTCTTTCAGAACATTTTAAACCATAAGGCACCGAAAATCCATATAATAATTTGCTTAATTCTGATTATAATTGACAAGCGCCTTTGATTTATTAGTAATTTAATAAATAGAATTCAAGGAGAATTGATATGCCTTTGATACTGCCCTATAAAAACATCTACCCCAGAGTGGACAAAACAGTTTTCCTGGCCGAGAATTCAGCGATCATTGGGGATGTTGAACTGGGAAAGCACTGTAGTGTCTGGTTCGGTGCTGTAATAAGAGGAGATGTAAATTATATACGAATAGGAGAAAACACCAATATTCAGGATCTCAGCATGATACATGTAACCAGTGAAACAGCCCCCACCATAATCGGAAGCAATATAACCATAGGCCATAATGTGGTAATACACGGCGGAGAAATAGGAGACTTCTCCCTTATAGGCATAGGAAGCATTCTGCTGGATAACTGCATCATAGAGCCTTACAGCATTGTTGCGGCCGGAGCTGTAGTCACCCCTAAAACTGTTGTCAGGACCAGGATGATGTATGCAGGCATACCCGCAAAACCCGTAAGGCCCCTAACGCCTGAAGAGGTTATACACCTGGAAAAATCAGCTGTCAATTATGTGCATTATAAAAACGAGTACATGAAATAGGGTGATAGCCGGATTCCTTCTTGATGGAGCATCAGCCAGGCTGATTAAGGAAAAGGGGCATCTCCTGCCTTCAGTAAGGGATTTTTACCTGTCTGCAGAAACACATGCCTTAATTGAGAGCGAAACCCCTCCCCTCTCTCCTGTGTGCTGGGTTTCCTTCCTGACAGGTAAAGACCCTTCAGAACACAATATTTTCGGTTTTATTGAAAGAGATTTTAAAAAAAACACCTTCTATATACCCTCCTTTAATGATATAAGGGTCCCGACACTTTTTGACCTGTTCAATGAACTGGGATTGAGCTTCATTTCTGTAAATATACCCGGGACCTATCCACCGCCCTTATATAAAAAAGGCATCATCATATCAGACTTCCTGTCACCCTCCATGGAGCATGCCGTCAGCCACAAATGGCTCCTACCCCACCTTAGGAGCATGAACTATATTATTGACATTGATCCCCGGGGATATGCAAAGGACATAGGCAGAGCCATCAGGGATATAAAAGAAATACTGTCCGGAAGGAAAGAACTGCTGAAGTGGATAAATAATATGCGGTTTGATATAGTGCTGTTTCATGTCATGGAACTGGACCGTATCTGTCATTACTTTTACAATGAGATCTTTGATGAAAGAGGAGCTTTTTTTATGCCAGTCATCAGCCTTCTCAGTGAAATTGATGATCTGTTCAATGATTTCATGCAGTATTTCAACAGGGATAATAATAAAGTTTTCCTTTTATCCGATCATGGCTTCCAGAAAACAGAGGGTGAATTCTATCCCAATACTATGCTTGAAAGGCTCGGACTGCTTTCTTTAGCCAGGGAAAAGATAAACGAACATTCCAACGATCTTCCTGTGTTACCTCCATCCGAATGCTTCTGCCTTTACCCGGGAAGGGTTTACCTTATTGATGCTGAAAGCCTTGGGAGAAAAAAGGACATGTCTGACATAATGCATGAAAGACTTCGTCATGTCTTCATGGATATAGAGTATAAGGATAAAAAAGTGATCACTGATATAATTTCATCTAAAAGCATTTATAGTAACAGTGATAACCTGAAATATGACTTTTACCTGAAACCGGGCAAAGGTATAGACATAAAAGGGTTTTACCAAAAGGATTTTATAATTAAAGAGTCACTTTTCCAGGGCGTTCATGATCCAATGGACGGCATATTCGCCTTCAACAGAAAGATTAAGACTGAAGATACAATAAGGATAAAATCAGTAAAAGATATGGTCTTTGGTTTTAATAATCCTGATTATGGGCTTTGAATTGACCGAAAAAACAATAGAATTTAAAACAGATCCCTGTCCAGACTGTTGATCAGGGTATCGGTTTCTTTCTTGGCTTTTTCTATATCCTCAACGGATTTAATAATCTCATCGATCTCTCTTTTCAGCTTCTTGAAAGGTTCTTCCTTTTTTACTCTGACATCCTGGTTCAAGAGTTTTGCATGAAGGGCTTTAATCTGATAATAAAGGTTCTCAATAACGGTTATAATCTCCCTTCTCTTGGCAATCAGCCTGTAAACACCCGATTTGTATTCAAGAAGGTTCTTCAGCGTCTCTTCAAGGTATTTTCTCTCCTTTTCCGGTATATTGGCCTCCAGCGAGTTCAGCAGGTCTTTTCTCTTTTCCTCGTATTGCCTGGGATCAAAGGCCAGCTGCTTCAACCTTGCGGTTGCGGTCTTTACAACGATGAAATTATCATTTATCACACCTTCAATCTCTTTTATCTGACCGATAATGCCTTCATCATATTTATCAAGCCCATTCTCTATAATATAGGCATTGAGGCTTCTTATGGATTTATCTATCTCATCCTTGAGCATCTGATAATTATCATTCTGCAGGTAGCTTTCCCTTGCCATCTCTGCCTTCTTTTCCTTTAACAGGAGATGAGCAACCAGAAAAAGGCTTATGAACATCAGTTCATCGACAAAAGGCACCGGGGACAATAATCCTAAAAAGACCAGCACTCCTAAAACAATCCTTGATATCTTCAGAAATTTAAGGGAAAAATATTCAGACATCCCGCGGAAAAACTTCATTGACTGATCCCCTTTAAAAATTGCATTATCAGCTTATCACCCTGTGCTTCTTGCCAATCTTTCGGAAGGCTTTTAAGGCCTTTTCAAGGTGTTCTCGGGTATGAATCGCCGAAATCTGAACCCTTATTCTGGCCGTACCCTTTGGTACCACAGGGTAGAAGAATCCCACTGCATAAACACCTTCATCCAGCAGGTCCTTTACAAAACTCTGAGTAAGCCTTGCATCATAAAGCATGATTGGAACAATAGGATGAATGCCTGTTTTAATTTCAAAACCCATACGGGTCATCTCTTCCCTGAAAAAGCGCGTGTTCTCCTCCAGTTTATCCCGGAGTCCGGTAGTCTTTGAGAGTATCTCGAAGGTTTTTATGCCCCCATAAACCAGAACCGGTGGCAGGGAGTTTGAAAACAGGTATGGCCTGCTTCTCTGTCTGAGAAGGCTGATTATTTCTGCTCTCCCGCTGGTAAAACCACCGGATGAGCCTCCCAGCGCCTTGCCGAGAGTCGAGGTAATTATATCCACCCTTCCCAGGACATTATGGTATTCGTGGGTACCCCTCCCATTTTTCCCGATAAATCCTGTAGCATGGCTATCATCTACCATGACCAGGGCATCATATTTATCAGCAAGATCGCATATTTCATCCAGCTTTGCGATGGCGCCTTCCATGCTGAAGACGCCGTCTGTGGTTATCATCTTGATCACTGCCCCTTCACGGTCAGCATCTATAAGGCATTTTTCCAGGTCTCCCATATCACTGTGTATATACCTGTACCTTTTGGCCTTGCAGAGCCTTATGCCGTCTATTATAGAAGCATGGTTGAGCTGGTCGCTTATTACAGCATCATCCGAACCCATAAGGGTTTCAAAAAGACCCCCGTTGGCATCGTAACAGCTCGTATACAGCATGGTATCCTCGGTCTGAAGGAAATCGCTTATCACTCTCTCAAGTTCCATGTGTATATCCTGTGTCCCGCAGATAAACCTCACAGAACTCATCTCGAAACCGTACTTTTCCATACCCTCCCTGGCTGCATCAAAGATGGCCTGGTTGTTTGACAAGCCAAGATAATTGCTCGCACACAGGTTTAAGACCTCTTTCTTTACTTTGAGGTCAATAAGGGGGCCCTGGGGGGATATCAGCACCCTTTCTTCCTTGTATAACCCGGTATCCTTTATGTTCTTCAGCTCTTTTTTCAGTGATTCAGCGATACTGTACATTACTTTCTCCTTGATTCAAAAGCCTTTAACTAACTGTCTTTTCGGATCTGCCCACATCGTACATGGTTGTATTATTATATTTTTATTGAAGTCTGCTGTCAATTTTTATCCTTTTCCAGGATAAACCGGAGTCTGGAGGCGTTATTGTCTTTTGCAGGGTCAAGAATATAGAGGTTTTTAACCTTATCAAATATCTTCAGGATCATTTCCGTAATCAGGTCTGTAATTATGATATTCCTGTTTCGCCCCATACCTTTGATTCTTTTCTTAAACCGGTCTGTTTCACCCCGGTTAATGTTAATTACCGATGTCCTGTAGCCACTGGCGGATTCCAGCAGGCTTGCCCTTTCACCGCTGGCTCTTAAAAGCTCTGTGTTTTTGTAGGAAAGTGCCTCGTCCAGCATGTTCTTCCTCTGTATCTTGGCATTGATTACATCATCAAAATAGGACTGCACCGACTCTGGAGGATTGATATAGCTGATATCAACAAAATATATATCCACTCCTGATTCAATTGAATCCAGGGTTTCCTGCATCAGGGCCTTTATTGACATACCCAGTTCCCGTTTCCCTGATGTCAGGATACTGTCAACATCATGCTGGGCCAGCATCTTAATTATTGAGTTTGCTGCAGCTTCATATATCATCCTTTCGGGTGAATTCTGCATGAAATAATAATTGCCGGGATTACCTATCTTATACTGTATGGACAGGGATATTCCCACTATATTATTGTCACCGGTTATGCAATAAGAGCCAAGACCTGTTATGTCATAAAACTTGCGGGGGGTTGAGCCGGCTTCATAGCTGTCGCTGAAATCATCAACAACCATTGTGTTTACCCTTTGGATAGGGGCTTTTATTATCCTTTCGAAGGGATAGGGCAGGTGATAATTGACACCCGGGTTTATCTTTGGATCTATTATTTTACCGAATCTTAAAAGTATTCCAACCTCATTTTGAGAAATTGTATATATGCCTGACAGAAAATATATCAGGATTATGGCCCATAAAACATATTTAATGTATTTTTTTAACTCAGTAATGGTTTTTAAAAATTCTATGTACATATCCCTGTCTATTTCTTGTCCCTGTTTTTAAGTATCCTGAAAAGAAAACTGTCGGTTGACAATAGAATAACTGATTTTTCACTTACCGCTTTTTCAATAGCCTCCAGGGACTTAAGAAGCTCAAAAAATTCTGTGTCCCTGGAATAAGCTTCCCCTATTATAAGGGATGCCTGATAATCACCCTCTCCCTTTATTATTTCAGCTTCCTTTTTTGCCTGGGATATAATTTCAGATACAAGCCTGTCTGTTTCGGCCTTTATTTTTGTTGCCTCCTCAATCCCTTCAGCTCTCACTCTCTTGGCTTCTTTTTCCCTTTCTGCCTTCATTCTGTTATAAACAGCATCAGCTACAATAGAGGGATAATTAATTCTCCTTATCCCCACAGAGATTATCTTTATCCCGTAGTTCTCAACCGCCTTGTTATTGGATGAAAGAGCAACCTTATCCTCAATTTCTGATATCTTAACCTTATCCTTCTCTATATTTACAATATTATCAAGCGTGTATAAGCTTAGTTTTTCGCTGAGTTCGCTGTTAATCATATCATTGAGTTTACTGGTCGCAAGGTCTTTAATCCCTATTGCCTGGAAGAAAAGGAGGGGGTCATCAATTGACCATACCACAAAAGCCGTTATGATAATAGGGTTTTTATCCCCAAGGAGAAGCTGGACGGGATTGGTCTTGAATATATCCATTTTGGCATCAAACCGGTTGACTGTATTTAATAATCCCGGAAGCTTGAGGTAGATTCCCGGTTCTTTAATTATCCTGACAGGTTTCCCAAACTGGGTGATTACAATATATTCGCCCTGCTGATTTATAAAAACAGAAAAATAAAACATGATCATAAGCAATAAAGTAATAATTATTCCCTTTTTCATAAGCTATGTCTCCATTCTATTGGTCCAGAAATCTTTTTTCTTCCGGAGTCATCTGGCCGGCTGCCGGGCTCTGGGGTTCAGTATTCGCACCATCAGCTGATAAAATGCCTGGCAGGGAAGATATCCAGAGATCCGGCATTGGAAGGTCTTCATCAACGATAAACAGGTCCTTTCCCCTATAAATTTTTGAAAGGATATCAATGATATAGAAATTTTTCAAAATATCCGGATATTTGCTGTAACCCTCCAGCCTCTTTATAAAACTTTCAGATAGTCCCTCTGCTGTATTTACCCTGTCAGCACTGTAGGCTCTGGCCTGTTCAATCTCCCTTATGGCTTCGGATCTTGCCTCGGGAATCTGCTGGTTCTTAAAAGCAATGCTCCGGTTTATCATCATCTCTTTGTCCTGGAAGGCGGCAATCACATCCTCAAAATATGTGGCTATGGGGATCGGGGGATGCACATCATTAACGGTGAGGCTTACAATCCTTATTCCCAGATTAAGCTCATCAGCATATTTCTGAATATCAAAGGTAATGGATTTAGGGATTTCAGCCCGCTGATAGGTAGCAATATCAAAAAAGCTGTATTTTGAGAAAACTTCATTTATAACCGACTCAGAAATATCCGTAAATATCTCCCGGGCTTTTTCAGAGGAATATAAAAAGGTTTTTATATCAGCTATGTTGTAATATATGGTAATATACGGGTAAAATAAATTATTATCACCAGAAATGAATGGCTGGTCTGAACCGTGATCCTGTGTCCAGAGCAGGGCAAAGCTTCCGGCTTTTAATACATTGCCTATATCAATCTTCTGGACAGATTTTGTGTCCAGTGACCTGACCGTGTCAAAGGGAAAAGGAAGCTTGAAGTGCAGGCCCGGTTCATAAACCTTATCCAGCGGCCTGCCGAACCTTTCCACCAATGCACTGCTGCTTGGGGCTACCATGAACAGGGCTGTGCTTAGATATCCCAGCCCAAGGAGGATTATAAAGGCCCATTTTATCCATCTCTGGTTCAACATATAGAAACTGGTCAGATTAAGGCTGAATTTTCTATCAATTTTCTCCCAGAATTCCTTTGTAAATACAATAAAAAGAATCTGATTGATCTTTAAATCAAAGATATCCTCCGGATTCTTAACAGCCCTCAATGAATTAATTACGACCTCAATACCAAAGCTGATTATTATAAGGGAAATCACTGAGGCTGAGAAACGCTCAGTATCCATCCCGAGATAGTAAAGAATCAGGGATATCCCTGCAAAAAGCGATGTTAAAGCATCGGACCGGCTGTGCATACCATCGGATATAAGCCCCGGGGATTTGAATTTCCTCCCGGAAGATGTCTCAAACCTGTAAATAATAAAGGAAAGAAGCGCAAAAAATAAAAAACAAAAGCCCGATACAAGGGGATATTTTACAATCTCCAGCTCTTCAAAGAAAGCTCTCATTAAAAGGGAAATACCCACCATGAAAATAAAACTGCCGATAAGAATGGAGCTTTTTATCTCATAGCTGGCATTCATCAGGCTCAGTAAAAAACCCTTATCGGGATCGGGTACTTCATTAACAGCTTTTGAATCCTTTTTCAGAGCAAAAAGAACCATGAAAGATGTAATAATATCCGTAAGGGAATGCCAGGCGTCAGCCAGCACGACAAGACTGCCCGTAAAAGAAAAGGCTGTAAACTTTACAGCTGTAATAACCACATTGCCCGCAACGGATATTATTGCTGTCTGTTGCTTCCTTTTCTGGGAATCTTTTATCTCATCAAACAATATAATACACCTTACTGTTTCTTTATATACAATCCCTTTGATTATTTGTTTCTATATCCTCTATGGCTTTCAGCCTTTTTTCATGCCTTCCGCCGTCAAAACCCGTATTTAAGAAGACCCGGGCTATCTCTGCCGCATATTCAAAGGCTGTAACCCTTGCACCCAGGCAGAGGACATTGGCATCATTATGCCTTTTAGACATCTCGGCATGATACTCACTGGTACATAAAGCCGCCCTGATGCCCAAAAACTTATTGGCAGAAATGCTCATGCCTATACCGGACCCGCATATAAGAATGCCAAGGCTTCCGGGATTTGAGATCACCCGGGCACAGCACAGCCGGGCATATTCGGGATAATCAACAGATTCGGCTGAATAACAGCCAATATCGGTTAAGTCATAACCTTTGTTTTCCAGATGGTTTTTCAGCCTGCATTTGAGCTCAAATCCGCCATGGTCAGACCCTATTACTAATTTTTGCGCATTCATCAGAATTACATTCTCCTTTCCTGACTGATAAATTCAATTCTCACCTTTCAGCTCAAATCTCATAAATATGCTTCAGAATATTCAAATCCTGATAATTTTTGCTAACATTTTGAAATCTTAATAATTTTAGACATTACTATATAATTTATAAGGTTCCCAGGCAACATAAATATCTTCTAACAGCAAAGGGACAGAAACTTTCTACTGCTATAAATGTAATTTTGCCAGTATCTATACGAAGACCTTCAAAATTTGTAGCTTGGAAAATTGTTTTTATTATTGTATTTGATGTGCAAGGCAAAAATTATGACATTTATAACTATATGGTCTTAAAAAAGCCACAGCATTTTACTGCCCTTGCCTTTTTATATTTTATGGAAAATATACAGAATCTTTTAGAGTATCTCCTCTTACTCTATGATGTCCTTACTGAATAGGATTTTTTATTATAAGGAGCTAACTCTTTATATAAGATATTCCAGGTTCAGGAGCAGGAAATGTCATCGAGAATACCTTATTATGATTATTGCTCAGATTAGATATAGTAATAATCCCGCCTGATGCTGGAAATAACTGGCTGGATGAGTTATGGTATCTCCCCTTCAACCATTTAACAGTCATATCCTGAATGCAATCCCTATATATCCAGCTTATGCATGTTATTGTTCAGTTTCTCAAGCAATTCAACAGCCTTCACCATAAACCCCATTTCTGTAAGGGGTATAGACTGAAATCTAGGCCCGGCTTATATCTCTGCTTGAAAATAAGGCCATGTTCTTATCAATATTATCCTCAAATCCTGCGTGTATCCAGAATTAGCAAGAATTTAAATGCTTAACATAATATTCTCTGGTTCGAATTGTTTCCGACATTTCAAAATTCTAATGACCTAATTGATTTATAATATACGAAAGGAAATATCTTTGCCATCTATTTGCAGAATAAATATTCAGGTTTATTTGTTGAGCCTGAGCTTCTTAATGTATCCATTCCTGCTTGTATCTCACCCTGTTCACTGGAGAAAATTAATAATAGATTAATATGTTCCCATAAAAACAAGATAAAATCATGAACATTATGGAATCTTTTGACATATGCCTAAAACACCCATTCCAGCCTGGTCTTATACTCATCGGTAACCATGCCCTCTGTGGATATGC
>CAYSKJ010000017.1:0-32748 GCA_964431655.1 uncultured bacterium
AGCGACAGCTACAGGACGTGGCTCCAATGGCTTTTTTAATCCCGTTTTTTATGATAGAGGATGTTTTATTAAAGCATCAGCAGGACAAAATTACCAGAAAGGAGTCAGAATATCCATTTGAGCCTGGTTTTCAAGCATTCCTGAGGATTACCGGAGATTGAAACAGGTTCAAGGATATACACATAACTCCCTTGGTTATCAATATAGTCCGTAAAAGAATAATAGCGAGGAATAGACGAATTTCCCCTGCCCAGTATCAGATCATCATTGAGCTTTACAGGTATAAAGGATATGAAAGGGCTTTCCCTTCTGCCGATTGTTCTGTAGAGGTTATAACCCAAATTATTAGTTTCGGAAGCAGTAACCCACTTTATTAGGGCCTGATCGCCATTTCCTCTTGCTGTAAAGGAATCAATTTCTACGGCATGGTATAGTTCCAGGGTAATTTGATTATTCGAGTAATCTTTATCACATGGAGAAATATCTCTTATGCAGGCAGTAATGAAATACAGGTCCGGATCTGTTTCGGGATCAGTTGTCCATTCTGTTGAGACATTGATATGCTCTCCCTGGCCTATTATGCCGAAGGAGACCGTATTAATAAGATTAAGGCCAATATGAGGCTCCAGCGAGTAATAGAAGGAGATGTTACCTGATTGAACTGCCTGGGTTCCTATATTGTGTATCCTTGCACTGATGTATAAAGTATCTCCGGGCATTGGTGATTCCGGGCAATAGGTAAGATCTTCGCCTTTGATCTTTGCATCGGTTGACTCGGGACATTCCTGCCCGGGTACCAGCTTTGCAAAGAATAAACCATGTCCATCGGCTGTGATTTGGCTATACCCGGGCTCAGACAAATAGCCGAAAACAGCAGTATCATGAAAATATCCAGTTGCATAGATACTCTGATCAGGTCCGATGCAGATCCCACCACCATCATCAGTTCCATTGCTCCCGGCTTTCCTGGCCCACTTAAAGTTTCCGTCGGGATCAAGCTTTGCAAAGAAAATATCAATGTAATAATAACTGTAGAACCAGTCTGAGAATAGGCGAGTATATCCATCTTCCCCCGGCTGGCCAAAATCAGCAGTCCGGGTGAATTTACCTGTAATATAGCAGTTGCCTGCCGCATCAGCTGATATGTCATTGACACTGTCATGGCCAATTCCACCTGCCTTTTTTGCCCAGATAAAATTTCCATCAGTATCTATTTTGGCGATATAAATATCATATCCACTGGAAATATCGCTTGATATAAGTATAGTATGGGAAGGATCTCCTGGCTCTCCGAATTCAATTGTTCCCCTAAAGATGCCTGTTACATAGGAATTCCCGCTGTTATCCTGAGCAATACCGTAGGTATAGGGGGCGGGAAGGGCTTTTGCCCACAGAAAACTGCCGTTTGAGCTCAGTTTTGTTATAAAGCTCTGTCCTCCTTCTTGTTCACTGTCAATCTGGGTGTATCCCGGCTCTCCCGGCTCACCGAAAACGGCAGTGCCGCGAAAATGACCTGCAACATAGCAGTTCCATTCTGGATCCAGAGCGATGGACAGCCCGCAAGAACCTTCTCCTCCTGCCTTTCTTGCCCAGAGGAAATTTCCATCAGTATCAAGCTTGGTTATAAAAACATCAATATGGTTTGATTCTAGAACAGTATATCCAGGTTCTCCCTGTGTCCCAAATTCAGATATTCCTAAAAACTCACCGGTAACATAGGTATTTCCTGCATTATCAGCTACTATGGCTTTGCCTCCTTCCGGATAGTAAAATTCATAATCTAGACCGGGTCCGCCTGTCTGCCTGGCCCATTGAAAATTACCATCGGTGTCAAGCTTTGCGATATAAATATCAGCATCTCCATTTGCTATCAGATGGGTATAACCCTCTTCTCCCGGATCACCGAAATATGCCTGGCGGGTAAACCTGCCGGTAATATAGCAGTTTCCACTCTGATCAACGGAAATACCTCTTCCAGAGGCATTAAGGTAGTCGCCTGCCTTCCTTGCCCAAACGAAGTTCCCGTCTGGATCAATTTTAACAATAAAGACGGTGCCGTGATAGGCGGACGAAGGCTCAAGCATTATATACCCAGGCTCACCAGGTATGCCGAACTCCGCAAAGCCCTTGAAGGTTCCGGTGATATAGGAGTTTCCTTCGCTGTCTACGGCAATCTCATTGCTGTTGCTAGAAGAATATACTTCCGCTTTTGTTACCCATGTGAATTCGGGTATTGTTTCAGTTCTGGTTTCTGCAGGTGCTATTATTAAAATAACTGCTATCATGAAATGAAAGGTATTATTCAGGATTTTCATATAAAACTCTCCTTTAATTAAGATAATACAAAAGCTATAGGGTTATGTCAATACCTGGGGATAATTTTTACATGCTGGAAATTTTGGGATTTATATAATACAAATTTTGCAGTTCATATCTTTTTATATAGATTGACAAAACGAAGAGCAAAAATACTATAAGGATATGCAGAAGGACAGGAAAAAACATAATCTAAGGCGGTTAGTGCCATATTTCTCATCGGAGAAAAAGAGGCTGGGCATAGGTGTTATTGCGGCCCTGGCTATTACGGTTGCCCACCTGGTTCGCCCGCTTATACTGAGAAGGATAATAGACGGGGCCATACCTTCGGGGGACATAGGGATGGCTGTTGTCCTGGCCTTAGTATTTGTTTTTGCCCTGGTTTCAGGAGCCCTGATACAGTATTTCCAGGTGATAAACCTTGCAAAGATTGCTCTGAATATCGTGACTTTTATAAAAAAGAAGGTTTTCGGCCATATATTGAGCCTTGATATGGGGTTTTTTGACAAAAACCCTCCGGGAAGGCTCATGGCAAGGACCGAGTCTGATATTGAAAGCCTGAAGAACATATTCAGCCATTCAGCTATGGTTCTTTTGCAGTCTTTCCTTTTGCTGATAGGGATTACAGCTATTATTCTTTATGAAGAGCCGGCATATGGGCTGATACTTCTGGTGCTATTCCCTGTAATGGCTGTTGCCGTCCGTTTTTATCTCTCCTATATAATGAGGATTTGGACTATTGTAAGGAGAAAAAATTCCTTTTTAAGCGGATATATTACCGAGTATATACAGGCAGTCCCTATTATACAGCTCTTTGTAAAGAAGAAAGAGGCTGTTGATATGATTGTCAGGCACTCGGTTGATAAGATGAAATACGAAAGAAAGGCCAACTTTACGGATTATGTAATATTCTGGACATTTTTCCAGTTTATTACGGAGACCGTAGCCCTGGCAGTCATTTTTTATATTGGAATTTCAAAGATACTGAAGGGAGATATGAGCATAGGAAGCCTTATCATGTATACAGAGTTCATGAGACAGCTGGCCATGCCTCTCAGGAACCTGATGCAGGTGCTTTCCCAGATACAGGCAAGCCTTGCCGCAAGCTCCAGGGTATTTGATATACTGGATACACCGGCGAAGGTCCGGGAGCATGCCGAAAATGATATAATCCCGAGCCTGAGGGACAGCATAGAGTTTGAAAAGATAGCCTTTGCCTATGACAAGGAGGATGTTATACGCAATATCTCCATGAGCATAAGGGCAGGGGAGCATGTAGCCATAATCGGGCCTTCCGGAAGCGGAAAAACCACCATCATAAACCTTCTTTTAAGGTTTTATGAACTGGAAAAGGGCCGTATCCTCATTGACAATACCGATATTAAAGGGTACAGGATTGAAAACCTGAGAAAAAGAATCGGACTGGTGCTTCAGGATGTATATCTCTTTCCTGGAACCATCCTTGATAATCTGAAGGCCTTTAATCCGGATGTCTGCGATGAGTCGGTTTTTGAAGCATCCAGAAAACTTGGCGCTCATGAACTCATAATGAAAAAGTCAGACGGGTATGCCACCGAGCTTTCAGAGGGAGGAAGCAACCTCTCCATGGGGGAAAGGCAGCTCATATCCTTTATACGGGCCATGGTAAAAGATCCGGACCTGCTTATTCTTGATGAGGCAACATCATCGGTGGATGTCATCACGGAGAATATGCTCCAGAGGGCTTTAAGCAGGCTCATGGAGGGCAGGACTGCCATCATTATTGCCCACAGGCTCTCCACCATACAGAATGCCGATAAGATAATTGTCTTTAACAACGGCAGGATTGAGGAGGAAGGAAGCCACGGGGAGCTCATGGCTAAAGGGGGGCTTTACAGCAGGCTCTATAAGATACAGGAGGTTAAGGCCTGATTTGAACAGCAATAAAATTATTCAGTCTGCCGGGGGAATTTAAGGATGAAAAAGGGAAGGTCATATTACCTAAGGTGGATCTTGATGGTTTACAGGGAACACCGGCGTTTTGTCCTTTTTCTGTTATTTCTGACGGTTTTTACAACAGCTGTTACCACCCTTTATCCCCTGGTTTACAAGTATATTGTTGACAGCCTTGTTGACAGCCTTGAGGGATACCATGAGGGTACCCTATCCCTGGAATCTGCCATGGCCGAGAGAAACAAGCTTATCCTGATACTTATTGCCTTCGGCATAGGCATGACTGTTACCAATGTGTATCCCTATTTCAGGGCAAGGCTTAACCTTGCATTTGAGATAAGCCTCAGGAAGATGTATTTTGACAAGGTAATTAACAAGAGTTACAGGTTTTTCCAGAAATACAGGACAGGAGATATAGCCACGCGCCTCAGTGAGGATATATCAACCCACCCACCCGGGGTTTCCTGGTTTTTATGCTCGGGCATCTTCAGGGCTTTCAATTCAAGCTGTATAATACTTTTCTGCCTTATAAGCATGTGGATACTGAATCCGGTCCTGACTATGCTTTCCCTGATACCCATTCCATTAATGATGTTTCTTTTTTTCAGGCTTGAATCTGTAGTGGGGAAGAAGTTCAGGATATTCAGAAAAAGCGTTTCGGAGACCAACGATTTCCTTGAGTCGGCCTATTCGGGTATAAAGATACTGAAATCCTTTAACTCCGAGAAATACCAGAAGAGGGTATTTGAAAACATGCTGGAGAACAGAAAGGGTATAGAAAAGGATGTAATGGCAATACAGGGCCTTTTCAGCATATATTTTGAATTCTTAAATTACCTGGGCCAGGTATTTGTACTGCTTTTCGGGGGTATCATGGTTATAAGGGGAAATATAACCCTTGGAACCTATATTGCCTTTTATTCCTATCTCGGCATGATAGTATGGCCTATAACCGATATCCCTAATTTTTTTGTGATGGGTACCCAGGCATGTGTCACCATTGACAGGCTGGAGGAGATAAGCAGTTTTGAACCGGAATACAGGGATGCTGACCCTGAAAGGGAAAAGGTTCAGGAACTGGATGATATAAGGGTTGAAAATGTCAGTTTTGAGTTTAATCAAAGCGACAGGCCTGAACAGAAAGATTTCAGGATCCAGAATATAAATTTCAGTTTGAAAAGGGGTGAAAAGATTGCTATTGTCGGTAAGATAGGTTCGGGTAAAACAACGCTTCTTAACCTGCTTACAGGGATTTATGAGCCTGATTCAGGGGAAGTAAGGATAAATAACAGACCGCTTAAGGAATATGACAAGGATACCTTCAGGAAGAAGATAGGGTATATAGAACAGCTTCCTGTAATCATAAGCGAGAGCGTGTACACCAATATAGATTTCTGGAGGGACCTGGACGGGTCTGTTATATCGGGAGCGGCAAGGACCGCGCAGATTTATGAAGAAATAGATAACCTTCCCGATAAATTCTCAACCCAGCTCGGCCAGAGGGGCATAGGTTTCTCCGGGGGCCAGAAGCAGAGGCTTTCCATTGCCAGGGCTCTTTCAGGGAACCCTGATATTGTAATAATGGATGATGTCACCAGCGCCATGGATGCCGAAAATGAGCTGAATTTCTGGCAGAGGCTCCTGGAAAAAGCCCCTGACATAACCACACTTATAGTAACCCACAGGATGTCCACGGCAAGAAAGGCGGACAGAATAATCGTTTTAAACAATGGCGTCATCGAGGCTCAGGGAACCCATGAAGAGCTTGAGAAAACAAGCCCCACCTACAGGGAGCTTATCGGAGATTACAGTATGTAAAGAGAAGGGGGGCAAGGGGCAGTCATGATGACCGCCCCTTTTGGCTATTTTATAACATTCTTGAACAAATCGGGAAGCTCGTCGGATGCAACATCATTCATCAGGTCTACAAGGTCATCCCATGCCCTGCCGGCGAACCTCTTGTGATGGGCTGCTATTACTATGGTACCTGTCGCTTTGTCGATAATTTTCAGATCAAATACCAGATATCCCGCGCCTGCGCCAAAACCGACGAAATAGCGGGCTGCCCTTGATCCTCGGTGAAATTCCGTTATCTGGCCTTCCATCACAAAGTCGGCCTCTGACTCTGTCAGATCTATGCCGAACTTTGAGCTGATCTCGGGATTTGTCTTTGCAATTATGATGTCTTTGAACCTTGATCCGGCTTCTGCCCATCGGACATCCTCTGCGTCGTCCTCGTCATCTTCATCCTCCGGTTCAGGAGCAAGCATCTGGAATTCAGTGACCTGTATGGCAGCGTTTCTCAGGTTGAAAGCCGGGTTGCTGTAGATATAATCCAGATCATTACTCTCATTTAATACAAGACTGCCGAAATAATTGGACTGATAAACCTCAGGCGCACTGCTGCATGATAAAAAAAGGATAAAGACAGCAGGAAGCAGAAGAACAAAAAGCACGCGGGGAAAATTTTTCATTGAGAAGCTCCTTTCTATAAAATGAATATTTATTAAAGGCAAGTATAATTATTTATATTATTTTATCATAAAGTCAATATCCCGGGTCATTTTTTTAATAAAAATTTAGTTGCAAAAGGGGTATGGATGAGGGTCATTAACTGGAAATAACTCCTGTGCATGGCGTATCTACTGCTGTGGATAAATTTCCCTGCTGAATATAAAAATATGAATAAACAGAGGGGTCTTTTTTTATCCCGGCAGGATCAGGCTTTCAATATCCCTTGGGTAAGAAGTGAGGAATTCAGGTTCGCCTTCAGTAACCAGGATAGTATCGGAATGCCTGAATCCTCCCAGCCCCTCCACATATATACCGGGTTCAACAGTAAAGAGCATTCCGGGTTCCATCACAGTCTCATCGCCGATATCCAGAAAGGGTCCTTCATGGTAGCGGATGCCTATATTGTGACCGGTATGGTGGCGCCAGAATGGTTTCAGGGAATGAAAATCAAAATATTCCCTCACTTTTCTGTCAACGCTGCTGCATGTTTTTCCAGGCCGGCATGCATCAATGGCAAGGTTCTGGAGCTCGAGCATGTGGTTGAAGTATCTGGTCTGGGATTCATCAGCATTCTTTATAAACATGGTCCTTTCCAGTTCCGACCAGTAGCCGAACATTGGACAGCTGGCACCTGTAACCAGGGTATCTCCTGCCTTAAACACTGCATTTATATTCAGAGAATGGGGAAGAGCGCTGTGCTGACCCACCTGGCCCCGGTAGCCTGCCCCCGGCCCGTTTCCGCCCCAGGAAAGAGCACGGTATTTGCCCTGGTATTCATTAATTAGATCCTGCTGGGCCTGCCATGCTGCCTTCATCTCCACCTCGTTTTCGGTGAGGCCTATTTTTGTATATTCCTGAAGGTACCGGTGGACATGGCCGGCCCATCGGGCTGATTCCCTGATAAGCTCTATCTCGCGGGGGCTTTTTACCTGCATCATCTTTTCAATAATATCATCAAAGGGATGAAAACAGGCTCCCGTAAGCTCGCTTATCCTGGGACCTTTATAGCCCATTACCTTTCCGTAGCCGTCCCCGTCACCGAAAAAATTCCTCTTTATCCCCTTGTCCTTCATTATCCGGGAAAGGTGTATCATGGGGTGTTCATAATCTGGATATTCCGGGTAGGAAATCACGTCGTCAACCCCGGCGTAAGCACGGGCATGCTCCAGCTCCAGGCGGGGGACAAACAGCAGGGTTGAGCCTTTTTTATCAATAATGAGGGCTATGGGTCTTTCTGTTGGGACAAAGGCAAAGCCTGCGAGGTAAAATATCCGGTGGTTTCCCCACCAGAGAAAACCCTCTGCGTTTTCTGCACCGGGATGTGATAGTATCCTGTCTATCCGTTCTTTATGCTCCTGAAGGGAAACAGCTTCCGCCAGCTTTTTGCATCTTGACATTCCAGATCTCCTTGATAAGCCTTGATAAGTGTATATTGCACTAAATTTTTTTGTAATTCCAGATAAAAAAGGAAAATATATATTGACTTTTTGCACTATAGTGCATATTATAATGGACCATAGTGCAAAATAAAGGGGTCTGATATGGGACGTCCAAGGAAATACAGGCAGGTAAAGCTTCCTCCGGTCAGCCAGGTTTATTCTCCCTGCGGTAAAAAGTCAGAATGCAATCGTGAGATTATTCTTACCCTTGGAGAATATGAAGCTGTTCGCCTTGCTGATTATGAGTCCTACAGCCATGAGGAGGGCGCAAAATATATGGAGGTGTCCCGGTCAACCTTTACCCGCATGATAGAATCAGCCCACAGAAAGATAGGGACCGCTATTGTGGAAGGAAGGTCAATAATTATAAAGGGTGGCAATTACAATATTTCCGCAAATCTTTTTGAGTGCCAGGACTGCGGTTATCATTACAGCGGCGGGATACACCCGGAACAATGCCCAGAATGCCGCAGCGAGAGAATAATCTGCCTTGGGAGCAGGTACGGCATGTGCAACCGGAACAAATGCATTGAAGGAGCAGGATAAAAATATGTTCAGGAGAAGATCGATAATATGAGTGATAAAAGAGGATATCTGGTATTGATAGGCGGGGCAGAGGATAAAATAGATAAAATAACCATCCTCCGAAAAGTAATGCAGTTGAGTAGAAACGGCAATATTGCTGTTGTTCCCTGTGCAACATCCCAGCCATTGGAGGCTGTAAGGGATTATAAGGATGTCTTTGAGCGTATCGGTGCAGGGAGTGTGGAAGGCCTTGATATCAGGTGTTCTGCGGATGGAGACAGGGATTATTATCTTGATATACTTGAGAAATCCGATACTATTTTTTTCACCGGAGGCGACCAGACCAGGCTCGTGGATTCCCTGTACAGAACAAAGGTTATGGATAAGATAAGGGAAAGATACGGGAATGGTGCCACTATTGCCGGAACCAGTGCAGGGGCTGCAGCTGCCAGTGATCCCATGATATATGACGGGGATGATGAAGGATTCAATAAGTATGCTGTAAAGCATACAAAAGGCCTGGGATTTTTAAGAGGCATTACTGTCGATACCCATTTCCTTCAGCGCGAGAGGATACCCAGGCTTTCCCAGTTTCTCTCCAGCGGTATATCCAGCAGAGCTTTGGGGATTAATGAGGATACGGCAATTGTTGTCTCACCGGATAACAGGTTTGAGGTTATCGGCAGCGGAACTGTCACCGTCATGAATGCTGAAAACATGAAATATTCCAGTTATGATGAGGTTGGGAAAAATGAACCGGTCAGCGTGGACGGGGTTGAAATCGGTTTCCTTGCAGAAGGGACAGTCTTTGATATTGAAGAGTGGAGAATTGAAAAAGAAGGAAAATCGGTGATCCCCGAGGGTATAAAACATGATTATGCATATCATTCCGAAAGAGAGAGGTACGAAAGCAGGGAAAGGGAATATGAGACACAAAACGAAGACTCGTTCAAGGAAAGAGAGTCGGATAATTCTCGCAGAAATGAGTACAGCAGGGATGATAAGAAATATGATAAAAAAAGGCCTTCTGAGCGGGGCCGGGGAAGAAATGCCAAAGGAAGAAGGCACAGAAGGTAATGAAAATAACAATAATATACGATAATACAGGCTGGAAGAAGGGCCTTATAGCTGACTGGGGGTTCTCCTGCCTGGTGGAGGCCCATGACAGGTCTATACTGTTTGACGCCGGGGGAAACGGCAAAATCCTCCTTGATAATATGCATAAACTGGGTATAAATGCCCGAAGCATTACTGATATATTCATTTCCCATGGCCATTTTGACCATATTGGCGGTTTATCAGCCTTCCTGAATGAGAATAATGCGGTCACGCTTTATGCTCCTTTATCCTTCAGGGGGGTCAAGAATGTAAAACAGCTGGTTTATGTGAGTGAGCCGGCAAGGCTGGCAGATGGCATATATTCAACAGGGGAGCTGGAGCATATTGAGCAGATAATGGCTATTGAGACGGATAAGGGCCTTGTCCTGATTGCGGGATGTTCCCATCCCGATATGGAGAACATATTCAGGTCAGCAGGGCAGTTCGGCAGTATATACGGTATTGCTGGAGGCCTGCACGGATTTGATAGATTTGACATGTTCAGCAGTCTGGGCCTGATATGCCCCACCCACTGCACCAGGCATACCGATGAAATCAAACGCAGATACCCTGAAAAATATATACAGGGCGGAGCCGGACAGACTCTTTTTATTTAAGACTTATATAGGGGGATCTTATATGTTAAGACGCATAGCAAAGGAATTAAAAGAGCATGCGCATTTTACAATATTCGGGGCTTTGAGCGGTATTATCATCATATTACTGTTTCAGAACGTACCCGGAGATATCTCTTTTAATGCTTTTTACATGCTGCATCCTGCCCACGTTATTCTCAGCGCCCTGGTTACAGCATCCATGTATGAAATTCATAAATGCGGAAAATCGAGGTTCAGATGCAATATTGGGATACTGCTTTTTATAGGTTATGTCGGTTCTGTCGGAATTGCTACATTGAGTGATTCAGTCATACCCTTCATTGGCGAATGGCTGCTCGGTATGCCCAACAGGGGGATACATATAGGTTTTATTGAGAAATGGTGGCTTATAAACCCTCTGGCAATACTGGGCATCGGCCTGGCCTATTTCAAGCCTGCAACCAAATTTCCCCACGGTGGTCATGTGCTTTTAAGCACATGGGCGTCCCTGTTCCATATAATGATGGCCAGGGGTGCAAATATAGCGTGGTATGAATATATGGTGATATTCCTGTTCCTTTTTGTTGCGGTATGGCTTCCCTGCTGTCTTAGCGACATTGTCTTTCCCCTTCTTTTTGTAAGGGACAGGGCCGGAGACAAAGAGCATGTCTTTCATCACTGAAAGTGAAAGACAACAGGGTATTCGGATTAATAAGATTGACAATATTGTCTATGGAAATATGATTTCCTTCATTAAAATAAATATAGAAACGGAGAAAGATCATGGAAGACTCAAAAACCGGATTCAAGCAGGAAATGCCCAATACAAGCAATATAAGGCATAAGATTATAGTTTTATCAGGCAAAGGAGGGGTAGGTAAAAGCACAGTGGCTGCAAACCTTGCCCTTGCACTGTCTCTGAAGGGATTTCAGACCGGCCTTCTGGATATAGATATCCATGGCCCCTCTGTGCCAAAGCTGTTCGGCCTGGAGGATTTAAGGCTTTCTACCCAGGACAATAAAATTATACCGATAAATTATTCAGACAATTTAAAGATAATGTCCATCGGTTTCATGCTTCAGTCCCGGGAGGATGCTGTGATATGGAAAGGTCCCCTGAAACACTCGGTTATAAGGCAGTTTCTTTCGGATGTGGCCTGGGGAGACCTTGATTATCTTATTATAGACTCCCCTCCCGGCACAGGGGATGAGCCCCTGAGCATTGCCCAGCTCATTGAGGGTGAAAAAAACAGCGTGATTGTGTCAACTCCCCAGGACCTGGCTATCAGTGATGTGACGAAATCTGTAACATTCTGCAGGAAGCTGGATATAAATATTCTGGGTATAATAGAGAATATGAACGGTTTTGTCTGTCCACACTGCAAGAATATAAGCTATATTTTCAAGAAAGACGGAGTGAAAGAGTTTGCTGACTCCAAGAACCTGAATTATATAGGTTCCATACCCCTTGATCCGGATATTGTAGTAAACTCAGACAAGGGGACACCGCTGGCAGGCGGGACCGAGGATAATGGAATCACTGCTGTACTGCTGGAGATTGCTTCAAAAATACAGTCCATGCTTAAGTAAAATAATTTTATTATAGGATATTCTTGGATTTAAGGGACTTATGGCAATAAACAGGAATTTCAGAGTCTTTTTTATACTCCTGGTATTTACCCTTCTGTCCCTTCATTTCCTGCTCCCGGTGTTTTTCAGCGGTTTGTCCCACTATGATAATTTTGACAGTCATATGAACAATGCCATAGTGAGATACCAGCTTGAATGCCTTAAAAATCTGCAGTTCAAGGATATTTACCATTATCCCTTTCTCTTTCCCTGGGCTTATGTATCAACAGGAGGGGTAAACATGCTCGGCCAGGCGATAATTCTGCTCCCTTTTTATATGACGGGCATTGATAATGTTTATCTTTTCAATAATATACTGGTTTTGCTGGCCTATCTATCAGGCGGAATTGCCGTGTATATGCTGGCAAGAGAGCTTGCAGGCGATTATTCCTCCTCGGTGCTTGCCGGGATAATCTTTATACTTGCCCCGGTGAAAGAGACCAACCTTCCCCACCTAAACCTTCTTTTCATTTCCCTTTCCATATTTGCACTCTGCTTTTTTTTCAGGTATTTAAGAAGCCAAAGGCTGCAGGACCTTGTTTTCTTCAGTCTGTTTTACTTTGCACAGGCCCTGTTTGACCTTTCATATTTTTTTCTGCTTTCTGTTTTTATTCCCTTTTACATTCTAATTTATCTTGCTGTTACCCGCAAGTTTCATCTCAAAAGCCTTTTCCTGCTGGCCTTATCAGGCCTGATCTCCATATTGGCAGTATTGCTTATATATTTTCCCTATTTAAGAAATCCCCTGGGACTTGAAAACCCTTACAGGTTCTTTGATATGGAATGCCTGCTGGAGTCCAGTTATCTATATACCGGCGGTTTTTTTGCCATTGATGCAGTGAACCCTGTATATTGCCAGATGTTTCTGGGATTTTGCGCCTCTTTCCTTACAGCTTTTTACTTTTATGCAAAATCATCATCATTTCTGAGTAAATCACTTGCTGTGCTGCTTTTCTCTGCCCTGACCGTTCCTTATATAATTTACAGCTCTGTGAGCGCACAAGCCGGTGTCATGCGTTTCTGGATGGATATTTCAGTTGCTTCCCTGCTTATAATCCTTATTGCAATGGCTTTTCTGCACAGAAAAAATATGTCAGGGACTCATATGGTGGTGCTTATTGCTGTTATCATGGGGTTTATTTTCCTTTTCCAGGGCATTTACTCATTTATTCCGTTTGAGACAAACCTTTTGAGGTTTTTATCCCGCTATTTCAGTATTTTTTCCAGGATACGGGGGATAAAGATCCACTATTTTTTCCTGGTTTTCTGGATAATGCTTGCTGTAATCGGCATCAGAAGGCTTAAGAAATCCTGTCCCAGACTTCTTTTTTTCCTGGCAGCCGGACTGCTTATACTGGAGAATTTCCCCTCAGGCAGGCCTGTGGGAAGACTTGCAGGCTTTTCATATAATAACAGGGAGACATACAGCCTCCTTGAAAATTACCCTGATTATTACGGTGTGCTGGAACTGCCTCATGAAGGCGGGGGATTCAGGGAGATCATATATGTCTTAAATACCATGTTTCATAATAAGCAGATTTATAACGGCATTTTTGGCGTAAATAATAATGATGCCCTTAATATTTACCGGCGGGGTTATTTTTCGGGAATTAACAGAATTAGCTCTGATATAACAGACCGGGAGATAACTGAATACCTGAGGAAAAAGGGAATAAATATAATCCTGGTTCACAAATCAGGGTTTGTATGGAGGCCAAGCCAGTCATACATATGGGGAAGGCTGGTAAACAGCTTTAATAAATCCCTGGGTTCGGGGCTGATTGATGAATGCATTATCAGCGATGATGCTATAATAGCACTGCTGAAGCCTGCCAGAGAGGGCAGGGAATTTGTGTATCAGCTTCCATACAGGTATTTTTATAAATTTAAGAATATTATACTGGAGGTCCACAGCGAAGAGGATAATAACTGCATCAGTCTTTCTATAAACAGAATAAAGATTCTTGACAGGGAGCTGGATAAAGGCCTCAATTTTCTGGAAATACCCGTAGAAAGCCTGGCTCTGGGATATAAGGAAAACTATCTTAGCTTCAGCAGCAGTTCTGAAATAATAGTAAAGAATATGGAGGCCTACTGATATTTTAAGCAAAACTGAAAGTTTAAGGGTAATTACACTGTTTTTTGTCTTCAGCCTTATTGCCCTTCATTTCCTTATACCGGATTTTTTTTCAGCCCTGTCCTATAGCAATAATTATGACAGCCATCTGAATGTAAGCCTTCTTTCCCATGCCCTTAAATCGCTTAAAGACATGGATTTTGAGGGATTGTACCATTATCCATGCTATTACCCCTATGGTTATGTTTCAACAGCCGGCCCCATGCTCCCGGGACAGGCAGTACTTGTTCTGCCCCTGTATCTGCTGGGCTTTGATAATATCTATTTCTTAAACAATTTCATTGTTTTTTTGTCCTATTTTCTGGGAGGGCTCTCTCTTTACCTTCTTACCCGGGAATTAATACATGATGAATTCTCAGGCATAATGGCAGGCCTTATTTTTATATTAATGCCGTTAAAGCATCAGAACCTTCCTCACCTGAACCTGCTTTTCATATGCTTTTCCATATTTTCCATTCTCCATATATACAGGTATCTTAAGCACAAAAGGCTCAAAAGCCTTTTCCTGTGCGGTATTTTTTATTTTCTGCAGGGCATGTTTGATTTATCCTATTTCTTTATACTGTCTTTTCTTCTTCCGATTATTGCAGTCCTGTATTTTTTCATAGATGGGAAAGCAGATTTCCGCGCCCTGATTAAGATTGCCCTGGTAATTATTCTTTTTTGCGGAGCTGTATGCCTTGTATTTTTGCCCTATATAACAAATCCCCTGGATTTTGAACATTCTCTTGACCTGTTCCGGTATGATAATCTTATCAGCTCCTACTCCCTGTTTACCTCCAGGGCCTTCAACCATCCGAAGCCAGTAGGGGATGCTTTTCCCATGTATCTTGGGTTTACGGCATGCTTCCTTCTTTCATTCTTCTTCTATAAGAAAGCTGGTTCAAAACCCTTTGCAAGAGTATTTTCTGTTCTTTCTGCCCTGCTTATAATGATTACTTTCATAAGTTTTAATTACATGGGTATGGACACGGCAAATATCAGATACTGGGCGGATATAAGCCTTTCTGTATTTGTTTTTATGCTTCTGGTGCTTATTATTCTCTGCTGGAAATGCATGGACAGGGGCGAAAAATTTGTTATTGCCCTGCTTTTTACAGGCTTTGTGCTTTTTTTCCAGGGGCTGTATTCTGTAATTCCCTTTGAGTTTAACCTATTCCGTTTCCTTTCCCATTATATAGATTTTTTTGGGCGTATGAGGGGGCCCCGCTCCCATTATCTCTTTCAGTCCCTGTGGATAATATCATCACTCCTGGGTATTAGGTTGATCCGGAGTGACAGGGCCTTAAGGCCAGGAATTGTAGTTTTCCTGGCTCTGCTTCTGCTGGCTGAGAACTTTCCCGGAACCGCAGAAACCGGAGCCCTTGCGGGATTTGACCCTGCCAAAAAAGAAAGCTATGCATTTCTTAAAAATTATCCTGATCACTGCGGAGTTCTGGAACTTCCATATTTTGACGGAGGCCCGGCCGAAACAAGTTATATGCTGAATACCCTTTTTCATGATAAGCAGGTGTATAACGGGCATTTCGGCATGGGTATCCGCGACCCGCTGAAGATTATTGGCAGGGGCTATCTCAGGGGTTATCAGACATTATGCAATCACCTTCTGGATGAAGAAATCATTTCTTATATCAGGGACAGGGGCATATATATTATTATTGCGCACCGGGATATGTTTGTTGACAGTCCCAGCAGGCTGTACATGTGGGAAATGCTTAAAACAAGGTTTGAACAATCCCGGGAGGCCGGACTTATAAAGGAATATTTTGCCGATGACAACTGCATAACCGCCATTATTGCTCAAAAGAGCACAGGAAGGGAATTCTCCTGGCAACTGCCTTACAGGTATTTCAGAAAAAAAAAGGGTATTGAATTTAATATATATAACCCTTGCCCAGGTAATGAGATTGGTATTTTCCTGAACGGCAAAGAGATCACCCGTTACAGCATGCCTGTTGATTCAAAAGCGGTTAAGCTGGAAATTGATTCTTTAAAGCTTGAATTCAAGGAAAACTATTTGGTAATTAAAAGCTCAGATGAAATAAGTATTGACGGTTTCAATGATTATTGAGTCCATGCTGTTTGGTGCAAATATAATGTTGACTGGCGAGGTATTTTGAATTTAATGAAAGGTATGAAAGGATTGCTTATTTTAATTATTTTATCATTTGGCTTTTTTTTTAATCAATGCAGAAGCACCGAACCTTCCGTAACCGGGATAGAGCTGGAAATTGACCTGGCTGAGCCTCTCTATGACAATTCAATAATAGATTTCAGGTATAACTGGATTTTCAGTGATCCTTCCCTGGAATACAGGGATGAGCTGATGGTTTTTGTTCATGTATGGCATGTTGAAGGGGAGAGGATGATGTTCCAGGACGATCACAGGCTTATGCTTAGAGATAATGGCTGGCCTGAAGGTGCAGAGCTTTCCTACCTTCATACCGTTCACATGCCTGAGTTTATCTATTATTCAGAGGACAACGGTCTCAGTCAGGAAAAGCTAAGGATAAATGCAGGCCTTTACGACCCCAGGGACAAGGAATATAACTATCTGCTTTTCAGCAGGCTTTTCTCTTTTAATGCCCTGCCCTGCTATTATCCCAGGGTATCCTACGGCGACGGATGGTATGAGCAGGAGATCATCGGCCCGGGTATTACCCAGTCCTGGAGATGGATGAAAAAGCAGGCAAAGCTGTATGTGGATAATATAGGCATGGACATGGAGCTTCAGCTTGTCCTGGGAGTATTGGAGGAGAATCTTCCTGATCAATCAGTGTCGCTTTATGTGAATGAAAAGCTTCTGGATGAGTTCAGACCCGATGAGGCGATATATAGAAGGAATATTCTGATTCCTGAGGCTATGCTGAACGATGAGGCAGGATTTGAAATGTTATTAGAGACCAATAAGAGCTTCATTCCCTCTGAATCGGGAACTAACCCTGATGACAGCAGGGAGCTCGGTATGATGGTCTATTCTATTTATTTTAAGGCACTTTAGACTAATTAAAAAACAGCATTATACTCCTATTAACTTATTCTGTCCGGCGGTTTTTGATGGCTTTATCATGAGGCCTTTGCCAGGTGATGATAACAGGAACAATATATCTCCGGATTTTACTCCTTATATTATTCTCTATTATGCTGGATTTTTAATGCAAAAAAGGCAGAGCGGATGCCAACCCCATAATCATGAAGATTCTATAAACAGGCCTTTAATTCCTCATCAGGAATAAATCTTTTTTATAAATTTCTTTTCCACCTGGAAATAAAACCAGAATATCAAAAGCTGGTTCAACATTGCAGATACTGCTCCCAGGGATGAACAATACCAGAGAGCGACAGCATAAGCCTGAGCCTGTCCAACACCATACATCGGATTGGTAAAATATTTATATGGCCCCTTTTCATTAAATTCAATTATTTTTCTGCCTAAAAACATATCCTTCCAGTAATAAATCTCAACAGAGAGTGTTTTTGTGCACAGGATTTTAATTCCGAAACCGAAGATAAACAGAAATGCGGCAGTTATGGCAAGATTTAAATTATCAGATGAAACGACAGACCCCGGGCTTGTTGCTGAAGCTAAAAAGCCTATGCTTGCGCCATTATGGAAAAATAGAAAACCCAGGATTCCTTCATATATTAGATAAGCCTTTTCCTCACCCCATATTCTAATAAAACGGGCTTTCAGTCCATTTTGTCCCAGGACAAGCCAGATAAAGCCGAAATAAAAGCCCTCGGCAAAAAGAAAATAGACCAGGGCCCAAAAACTGTTTTGTGGTTTTTGTGAAGAAATCAAAACTAAAAAGATTAAGGATAAACCCATGGACAGGGTCCTTATAAATGTGGCGTTTTTTGGAACATAGCCTGATATTGATATTATAATAACCACTAATTCATCTATCATTGCTAATATCTTTTTCATGTTTAGACCTGGAGTGTCCTGCTTATAATCAGAACAGATAAAATAAAATTCTGTTGATCTGGAAAAGGCCTGTATGTCATTAATTATTTATCAATATTATTTATTCTAATCCTTTTTGATATCTCGCTGAAGACAGCCGGTATAATCCCCAGGGACAGTGCAATCGCCAGCTGGCCGGGATTCAGGGCTGTCGTGGAGAATATCTTTGACAGAAAGGGAGTGTATATAACCAAAAATAGGATAGCCAGTGCGCCTGCAACGGATATGTTCAAAAAGGAATTGTCAAAGAGGTTTTTTTGGAAAATGGATTTATTTTCTGACCTTGATGAATAGGCGCGCAGCATTTCCCCGGCAATAATGGTAGTGAAGCACATTGTTCTGGCCAGCATTAATGTGTCTTCCCCGGCGCAATAAAAGTTAAGGCCTATCCTGAAGGAGGCCAGGGATGCAAAAGCCAGGCCCATGCTCTGAAAGAGCATGGAAACCCGCATCCGCTTATTTAAAATAGGTTCATCCTTCTGCCTCGGCTTCTGCTTCATTATGCCCTCTTCCTCCTTTTCCATACCCAGGGCAAAGGCAGGAAAAGAATCAGTAATAAGGTTGACCCATAAGAGCTGTATAGGGAGAAGTGGGACAGGCCATCTGATCAGGATGGCAATAAATATGAGGAGTATCTCTCCAAGGTTACAGGACAGCAAAAATCCAACAAATTTGCGTATATTACTGTAAATAACCCTTCCTTCCCTCACAGCATCCACAATGCTTGCAAAATTATCATCCGTCAGTATCATATCAGATGCCTCTTTGCTGACATCGGTTCCCGTTATTCCCATGGCTATGCCTATATCGGCCTTTTTAAGAGCCGGGGCATCATTCACTCCATCACCTGTCATTGCGACTATATCGCTGTTTGCTTTGATGGCGGATACTATTTTTACCTTGTGAGCAGGGGAAACCCGGGCAAATACATTGGTTTCTCCAGCTATCCTCCTGAATTCCTCATCGCTGTAAGTATCTATTTTTGCTCCCTCAATGGCTTTTAATCCTTCATCAAGTATTCCAATTTTCCTGGCTATGGCCGAGGCTGTGGCAACATGATCCCCGGTTATTAGAACAACCCTTATACCGGCCTTTTTGCAGAGATCTACCGCCGGCTTTGCTTCCTCTCTGGGAGGATCTATCATTCCCGATATGCCTGCAAGAACCAGATTGCGTTCCTCGTCCTGGAGACTGGATTCCTTTTCAACATGCTTATATGCATAACCCAGAACTCTCATGGCATTATGCGCATATTGGTCATGCTTTTTATTATATATTTGTCTTATCTCATCGGTAAGGGGTTCAATACTGCCCTTGATAAATACATGGCTGGACAGGGCGATTATATTGTCAGCAGCCCCCTTGGTAAGAAGAGTATATTTGCCTTCGATATTATGGAGGGTTGACATGAGTTTGCGCTCTGAATCAAAGGGAAGCTCTTTTATTCTGGGGTATCTCATATTAATCTCACTTTTATCAAAGCCGGCTTTTGCCCCGAGGGCTATCAATGCTCCCTCGGTAGGGTCCCCTATTACCTCTTCCTGCACTATCTCGGCATCATTGCACAGCACTGCCGTAAGCATCATAGGTCTAAGGTCTGAAGAATCAGCATTACTGCTGGCCTTAAGCTCACCGCTGAAGCTGTATCCTTTGCCGGTTACCTTCCACTCGTCCGATCCATTAAATACTGTGAGTACTGTCATTTTATTCTGGGTAAGGGTGCCTGTTTTGTCCGTGCATATGGTGGAGGTGGAGCCAAGGGTTTCAACTGCGCTTAACTGCTTGAGTATTGCATTCCTCTTTACCATCCTCTGCATGCCTATGGCAAGTATAACCGTTACAACGGCCGGGAGCCCCTCAGGAATGGCAGCCACAGCAAGGCTTACAGCTATCATGAATATATCGAAGATATTATCCCCTCTTATAATGCCGAGGGCGAAGATAACAATGCTGATAAAGATGCAGATGAAGCCCAGCAGTCTGCCAAATTCGGAAAGCTTTTTCTGCAGGGGGGTTTCCTCGTCCTCCGTCTCCTCAATCATTGCTGCTATCCTGCCTATCTCTGTTTTCATGCCTGTAGCAGTAACAATGCCCCTTCCCCTTCCGTAAACAACGATAGTGCTTGAATAAGCGCAGTTCAACCTGTCTCCCAGGACGGTCCCCCTTTCGGCAAGCATTTCTGCATCCTTCAGGACTGCTACGGATTCTCCCGTCAGAGAGGATTCATCAATTTTCAGGTTATTGCTCTCAATAAGCCTGACATCAGCAGGAACAAAATCACCTGTCTCCATTATGACCAGGTCGCCGGGGACAAGCTCTGAGGCGGGGATACTCTCCTTTGCCCCTTCCCGGATAACCTTGGCCCTGGGGGAGGCCATTTTTTTCAAAGCCTCAAGGGCATTGCTGGCCTTATTCTCCTGGTATGTTCCGAGTACTGCATTTAACAGAACGATGCCGAGAATTACAATACCCTCGAGGTTATCACCAAGGGCAATGGAAATTATTGCAGCAATAATAAGGATAATGATCATGAAATCATTGAACTGATCAAGGATCATGCTGAAAAGGCTTTTTTGGCCTTTGCCTGCCAGAATATTATATCCGTGATAAAGCCTTGCTGTTTTAACCTTTTCATTGTTCAGTCCCTTTTCCGGATCAGAGTTGAGGGCTTTGAAAATCAATTCAATTTCTGTTGTATGCATTTTATTATCTCTTGCTGAGTCCTGGATTAAATACAGGGATAATTTAACAGGAAAATAATGCCTGGACAATCAATATTTTTATGCCGGACATGCTAATTGTTTTCAGTATTTAATTCATCAATCCTAATTTTATAATCCATTTTGAAAATTTTATCAATTATTTGATTGTATATATCCAGGGCTTTCTGGCGGTACCAGGAGTCGCCTGTTATTTTCCACAGCTCATATAATGCCATGGCCTCCTGCTCAGCATTGAGGTTTCCATGTTTCAGCAAGGCCTTCAATGACTTTGCATCCCTTTCAATTTTATATTTAAGTATTCTGGCTTTAAGTATTTCCGCGGGTTTTTTTAAGTCGCTGTAGATCTGCAGAGCCTCTTCAATGCATATCCCTGCCTCCCTGCACCTGCCTGTATTTACCAGGGCTTCAGCCTTGCATTCCAGGAACATGGCCAGGTCATACCCTGTTTTATATTTTCTTGCAATCTCTATTGCAGGATCCAGGTGTTTCAATGAACCTGGAAAATCCCCCATTTTCAGCATAATAAAGCCTGTCTGTCCTTGTGCCTCATTTTCTCCTAACCGGTCATCATTGTCCCTGCATATTTTCGTTTTATCCCGGCAGACAGCCAGGGCCTCGTCATAACGTCCCTGATCCGCCAGGATGAATGCGATTTTCCCGCAAACCTGGCTGATAGCCCTTTTATTTCCGAGTGTACGGGAAATCTCCAGCATTTTCCCATAGTAATGAAGGGCATTCTTATAATCACCTTTTTTTCCGTAGATTAGGCCCATATTTGCATAGGCACTGCTCAAACCCCTTTTGTCTCCCAGCTCCAACGATATTTCAGCCCATTTACTGAGTTTTTCCATGGCTTCTGAGTCATTTCCTGATTCCTGAAGCATTATTCCTATATGGCCAAGGGCAAGGCCTGTTTCTTTTTTGTCCTGGATCTCAGAAGAGATGGCGAGTTTTTTCTGATAATAATCCATGGCCTTTTTCCTTTTCCCCTGGATCCGGTATAAGTTGGCCATGTTTCCGTAGGCAAGGCTTATGCCCCTTTTTTCCCCGAGCTCTTTGCAGAGGGATAAATACCTTATATAAGCACCCATGGCATCATCGTGCTTCTGCAGGTAGAAGTAAATGTTACCCATGTTTCCGACAGTATTATTACCCTCTCTTATATCACCTATTTCCAGGCATATCTTTAATTTCTTTTTATAATAATGCATAGCTTTTAAATAATTGGCCTGATAACCGAAAATGTTGCCAATATTTCCGTAAGATATGGCTATACCCCTTTTATTCCCGGTCTTCCTGCATATCTCAATATCCTTGCTGAAGTATTCCAGAGCAAGTTCATAATTACCCTGTTCTTTATGGATCAGGCCTATATTTGAATAGGATATTCCAATCCCGGCAATATCATTGATTCTTTTATTTATTTCCATTTCTCTGCTGTAACAATGCAGGGCTTTTTCATATTCCCCATGATAATAATATATTATGCCCAGGGCTCTCAGGGATTTTGCAATCCCTTTGTGGTAAGAGGCTTCCTGGCTGATTTTAAGCCCTTCGCGGGATAACTTTACTGCTTCCTCTGTTTTTCCCGCTAGCCTGAGAAGGTTACCAGCGGTGATTTTACATTCTGCCGTCAGTATGGGATTTTTTATCTTCACAGAAATAACCAGGGCTTTTCGGTACGCATTCTCTGCTTCATCCCACCGGCACAGAAGCTCCAGCACCGATCCCTTCCGCAGATATATGTCTATCAGGCTTTCTTCTCTGCCATCTTCCTCTCCAGTATATTCTAACAGGCGGTCATATAATTCTATGGCCTTTTTGTTCCTGTAATGATGCATGGCATAATCCGCGGCCTCTTTGATAAAACAGACTGCCTTCTCCCTGTTATCGCTTCTCTCATAGTGTTCTGCAAGCTCTTCATAGTGCTCTTTAAGGTTGTTTTTATAGAGCTTCTCAATTATATTGCCTGCCGCTTCATGAAATGCTTTCAGCCTTTTTTTCAGAATTATTTCATAAACTGCATCTCTTATCAATGCATGCCTGAATATGTATCTGGATTCTTTAAGGGCATCCCATATCTGTTCTTTGCAGCCATCTTCCATGAAATACGCTATATCATTTTCATTCCCCGCTATGGAAAAAAAGTAGAGCATTTCTTTCAAAACCGTGAGGGCAAACATCCTTCCCAGAACTGATGATGTTTTTATAGTATCTTTTAATCCTGTTGACAGCCTGTCCAGCCTCGCTATTATTATGTGGTTTATGCCTGAGGGTACCTGCCTTGATTCTTCAAGAAGCATATAATCGCTGTTCAGCAGTCCTTTATCCCTTAAGTAAAATATTACCTGCTCGATAAAAAAGGGGTTGCCTCCTGACTTTTCCCGGATAAGATCCAGGGTTTCCCGGGGCAGGGATTTGGCCTGCAGTGTCTGCAGAACCAGGCTTTTGATTGTATTTTTTCCTAATTCAGCAAGCTCAAGCCGCTTTATGCAGACAGCTTCAGTCTGGAGTTCTTTAAGCATGAATTTGCTTCCGTCATCAGCAGGCCTGCATAAGATAATCAGGGCCAAAGGGTAATCCGTAATGTTTCTGACAATTACCTGCAGAAGCTCCCTGCTGTCATTATCAATCCAATGGGCATCTTCCAGAACAATAATGGCAGGTTTATGCAATGCCTGGGTTTTAATAAAGCTCTTAACTGCAAAGAGGGTGCTCTCATAACGTCTTATGGCATCAAGCATGGAAAAAAGGGAATCTTTCCATTCCAGACCTATAAGCGCTCCGATAAAGGACCGGGCTCTGGCCATTTCCTGCCTGACTTCTTCTTTCGGCACATCCTGAACAATCTGAGTGTAAATTTTATTAAAAACAGCCAGATTCTGCTTCTCGGTGTTATTTACGCTCTGTTTGAAAAAATCTTTGAAAAAGGATATAAATGGGTTGAAAGATCTCTGCAGGATTTCGTCACAGGGCATATACAGAAAATTGCAGTTTTTGGATTTCTCAATAAAATCTGCGATGAAACGGCTTTTGCCTATTCCCGCATTTCCTTCAATGTATACAGCCCCGGCAAATCTGCCTTTGAAAATCGGTTCTATAAGTTTTCTTAATCTTGCAGTTTCCCTCGATCTGCCGATGAATTCCCCGGAATAAGAGATATGGCTTTTTGACGTTTTTTTGGCTATTAACCTGAATACCCCTGTTTTTTCCCTGAAACCTTTTAAGAGAAGTGTTCCTGCCGGTCTGATATCATAATAACTGTCCAGAAGTTCTGCCATTTTTGCATCGGTCAATATCTCTGAAGTTCCGGCCTTCATCATTAATCTGGCCGAAAGATTTGCCACACTTCCCAGGGCTGTAAATTCTCTCCTTTTTTCAGAACCGACAAACCCTGAGAAGGTCATGCCGTAACCAAGACCTGCCCGGAAATTGAAATTTTTGATTTTATTGAGGCTCAGAATAAAATCAGCAGCTCTTTCATACAGCTTTTCCCTGGCAACAGGGGCTCCGAAAAGGACAAGCATAACTCCGCCCTTATCGCCGAAATCAACCCGGTTGAAATATCCCCCGTAATTATTACTGTTGATGATTACCTGCTCAATTGCTTTTTTATAACTGCCTTTGGCAGAAAATCCAATAAAGCATGTGACCACTTCCCTGAATTCTCCTATATCTCTCTGCTCAATAACGGTTTTTGGAAAAAAGCAGGCCTCAATGTCCCCGTATGATTTTTCCTGATTTACAGGTTCAGCAAGATCCATGGCCTGCGGATACACAATATACCAGTTCCGTTTTATGATATCCTTTCTCAGTTCGCAACGGGTTCTCTGAACAAATGCCTTATCTGCGACAATCTGCATTTTTCCTGCAAGCTTGATGGATTCAGAACAGCCGTCTATGGCTCCTCCCCTGAAAAAATAAGCGGAATGTATATTTGTCGGTATTATGCAATAGTACAGCGGGCCGTGGGACAGCCCTATCTTTACCCTGAGGGTGTAATCCCCGTATCTGGTATGGAATGGACCCCGGGCATCAAAAAGCCTGTTTATTGTGAAAGCGGCCATCAGAGGGTATTCAGCCTTCTTTCCCTGGAATATTGATGTGAAGGCATCCCCTGCAAAGCTGGAGACAAAACCCCTGTATTTATATATAGCCTCAATAGAAGGGGTAAATACATCGTTTATAATACCCGAGAGAACCTCTGCGCCCTCTTTGCCGTGCTTCATAAGATCCTGGGTGAGAATAGTGAAACCGGAAATATCAATAAACATGGCATAGGCTATCAGCCTGCCGGAGTACTTGGAGGTTCTGTATCTTTCAGCAATGAAACCTGGAATTAAGCCTCTTCTGAGTCCCATATCTTTCTCCTGGACAGATCATTTATAAGATGCAAAGGCCGAAAGCCATTCAGAAAATTGCCCACTGAACAGCAGTTCAGTTTAAATAATATTTCTTAATCAAATTATATCAAACATATTTTTTTTATACTGTTTAGCGGGGAGAAAAGCTGAAAAAAATAAATTATTTTCTATATTCATATTCCTTATATCTGTTATAATGGGGAAAACATGATAATGGATAATTATAAAATCAGATCTTTCTGTTTAGCATTCCTGATTTTAGCAGTATTTTCATCTGCTCTGTATGCTGGTCCGGAGCTCAGCCCTGAAGAAAAAAAATGGCTGAAGGAGAACGGAGATAATATAATACTCCTTTATAATACCGAATTCCCGCCTATTGAGTTTGAGTCCAGGGAAGGCGAGTTCATCGGGCTTGGTGCCGACATCATAGCTGAGACTGAGAAGATCCTGGATATACGGTTTATAAAAATACCCTCCCATGACTGGAATGACCACCTGGCAAAGCTGAAAAGCGGGGAATGCGCAGTTGCGCCCACTATTGTCTCCACAAAAGAAAGGCAGGAATACTCATTTTTTACAAACCCCTATGCAGTTGCCCCGGTGGTTATCATAACCAATAAATCCTTAAAGGGCGACCTGGAGCTCAGCGGTATGGGCGGGCTTAAGATTGCCGTGGTGGGCGGTTTTGCCACAGAAACCTATATCCGGGCAATCGCTGACAACAGGTTTGACATACATACAGTTTCAAATGTACATGAAGGGTTAAGAATGGTAAGCTTCAATGAGGTTGATGCCTTCATTGAGAATCTTGCTGTTGCTGCCTATTACATAGAGCTGGAAGGGATACCCAATCTCCGCGTGGCAGGCAGTACAGATTATTCCTTTGCCTGGAGCATAGGCATAAGCCGTGAATATCCGCTGCTTTATTCCGCTGTGCAGAAGGCCTTTGATAATATTCCCGGCGACAGGCTCAAGGCTATCAGGAATAAATGGATAAAGCTTGACATTGGCCAGGGAATTAGCCCGGAAACACTCAGACTTATCTATACCATTGCAGTTTTTTCCTTTATCCTTCTTATAAGCCTTGCAGTGGTCAGTTATATCCTGAAGCTTAAGCTCGCTGAAAAGGTTGCCAAACTCAAAAAAGCCCAGCAGGAGATTCTCAGGCACGCTGAAGTACTGAAACTTGCCACTGAGAACACTCAGGCTATTGTCTGGGATTATTATGCAGGGGGTGAAAGGACATTAATTAACCAAAAGGATTTCAGCGTGCATAATATTCAAAACAAAGAAAGGCAGATGAGCATGGGGGATGTCTTCAGCAATGTCTATCCGGAAGATATGCCGAGGGTGAAGAAAGCTCTTGCGGATTACGGGGATAGTGACGGCAGCCATGTTTATGAGATAGAGTACCGTCAATGTCTTCCCGGCAGTCCATGTTACTGGCATTTGTCCAAAGGCAAGGCCATAGAGTGGGATGATAAGGGCAGACCTGTCCGCATAGTAGGGGTTGACATCAATATTCAGGGGATTAAGGAAGTCCAGGAAAAAACAGAACTGAGCGAAGCCCGTTTCAGGGCTATTTTTGAGAATGCGCCTTATCCTATAATGATAAACAGCCTCCAGGACCTTTCCTATATCGACGCCAACAGTACATTCCTGGATAACCAGGGTATCAGCAAGGAAGACCTCGCCCAGTTGAAAATCACTGATTTTATCCCGGACTTTGAAAACATTATGGGGGAGTTTCTGGACCGGGTACTGAAGGAAGGCCTGGTACTGAACAGAGAAGTGAGGGTCTTGAGGAATGATAATACCATGGGTACGGCTTTCCTTTCCTCGATACTGGTTGAAATCCATGGGCAGAGACAGATACTTTCCATGATAGTGGATGTCACAAAAGAAAAGCAGGCAATAGAAGCCCTTCAGATATCAGAGGGTAAGCTCCGTTCTGCCTTTTCAGCCATGACTGACATGATAATAGTATTGGACAGGCATGGCAACTATATTGAGATAGCACCGACCAATGCTGAACCCCTGTATATGCCACCGGATGAAGTGCTGGGAAAAAGCATCAGGGAAGTTTTTCCCGGGGACACTTCAGACAGGGTGATTGAGGCTGTGAGAAGGGCTTTGTCTGAAAACAGGCCCGCATTTCTTGAATACGATTTTACGGTAGAAGACAAGCGTTTCTGGTTTATATCAAGTATTTCACCCCTGACTGCGGATTCTGTAATCTGGGTATCCAGGGATATTACCAACAGGAAAACAGCCGAGATTGAGAGGGAAAAACTGCAGGACAGGCTCCTTCAGCGCCAGAAACTTGAAGCTGTAGGCATTCTTGCCGGAGGTATCGCCCATGATTTTAACAATATGATAGGTGCAATAATCGGCCATGCTGAACTTGCCATAAATGCCCTGGAAAAGGAAAGCCCCGTTATCAGGAATCTCGACAGGATACTGTATGCTGCGGAGCGCTCCGCCAATCTTACCCAGCAGCTTCTTGCATTTGCCAGGAAGCAGGCCATTACACCCGTAATCTTTGATTTAAACGAATCCATAGAAAATATTCTTAAAATGATAAGGAGGCTTATCGGGGAGGACATAGAGCTGTCCTGGCTTCCGGGATCCGGCTCCTGCCATGTATGCATGGATCCTTCGCAGTTTGACCAGATACTGATCAATCTCTGCGTCAATGCGAGAGATGCAATAAAAGGCACAGGGAATATAAGCATAGAAACCGAAGCTGTCAGCTTTGATGAAAAATACTGCCGGATCCATGCCGATGTCTCTCCCGGACGCTATGTAATGCTCATGGTAAGTGATAATGGATGCGGGATCAGGGAAGAAGACCTTGTCCACATTTTTGAGCCCTTCTTTACAACAAAGGGGGTGGGCCAGGGTACAGGCATGGGCCTGGCAACGGTTTATGGCATAGTGAAGCAGAATGAGGGCTTTATAACCGTGGAAAGCAGGCCGGGAAAGGGAACAGCCTTTAACATCTATATTCCCAGGGCAAAAAAAGATGCAGAATCAGCTGGGGAATCAAGCCGGGAGTATATACCTCGAAGCCGAGGAGAGACTGTTCTGGTAGTTGAGGACGACCCTACCTTCCTGGAATTTGTAATACTGATGCTTAAAGAACTGGATTATACCGTAATGTCTGCAAAGAATCCAGATGATGCAATTAAAATCCTCGAGCATGACAAATTTTGCGGAATTGACATGGTAATAACTGATATTGTTATGCCCGGCATGAGCGGCAAGGATATGGTGGAGAGAATAATCAGGATACTGCCCGGTGCCCGCTATCTATTCATGTCAGGTTATACAGCTGATGTAATAGCCCATAAAGGCGTCCTGGAAAAGGGGATAAATTTCATTCCCAAGCCATTTTCACTTCATCAGCTTGCTATTAAGATAAGGGAAATTCTCGATGAAGAAGTCTAATTTAATGGCTCTGGTTCTTTTTATATTCTGCCTGACCATTCTATCCGAACCCCTTCTTACCCGTGATAATTCGGTCATAGCATTTAATACCGAGCTTTTCCCGGAAACAGGGGTCAGGTATTACCTTAATGCTGAAAGAATTGACAAAAGCATTACAAGGTCTATAGATGTGGGGTTCTGTTTAAATTATTATGACAGCGCCGGAAAGACAAGAAACAGGCAGTACTATGTGTCCAGCGGGGACAAGAGGCACCAGTGGGAAATATATGTCAGGGAGAAAATGTCTGTTTATTCCATTGAATCTTTAAGGTTAACGGAAAGCACACACCAGTGGATAATTTGGATATCCGAATCCCGGTCTGAAACCAGCAGTACCCCGGACGAGACTGTCAAAGCCGATAAAAATGAGGAGCCTGATGAGTTTTTCTCCCGGATGACAGCCATGGAGAGGTACAGGATCATGGCAGAAGATTATATAGGTTTCGCAGAGACAAATGATCCCGTAAGGCTTGAAAATATCCTGATTGAAAGAAATCAAAAGGCCGGGGACGATGGCCCGGTTACCAATATTATCTATAAATCCATGGATAAAAGGATTGCTGAGATCCGGAACGAATCATCAGACCGCGACTGGGACAGGGAAGGCAGAATCAATTTCTATAAAAACTATGCGAAGGGGGGAGTCCTGCTTCTTTATGTAAGAAGAAGCGAGGAATGGAGGACGCAGGAAGAACATTTCAGCGTGCTTGTAATGGACGGCTCAGAAAGGCCGGTTGCTAAAGTAAGGACAGATGACGGCTATCCCCCGGCATTTCCTGCATTATCATGGGACAGGACTTTCTTCCATAATTATATATTATTCTGGATACCTGTAAGTTTCAATACTTCCAGGAGCAGTATAACTCTCAAGGATGGCAGATGGATCCAGGAATTCCACGGCGGGAGCAGTTTCGGGATAGAAATCAGGGATGATGCCTCCGAAACAACTTATGTGTTTTCTATAAGCGAAGTATCATCAGAACAGGGCTGATTACCGGCCTTTTATGAAGATTTAAACTGCTGTTCAGCATTATTATCTTTTATCGATTGTAAATTTATAAAAAAAGACAGCTCTCCGGTCATTCCATTAAAGTACTCAGAGAGCAGAGGCAGGGAGTGAGTTTGATGTTAAAGTGATATGCCGGATAATCTCTTATCCGGCATATCTTATAGCAAAAAAGGAATATATCAGGGAAAAATTCTCAATTGCCTGACTATTCCATGTCTTCAGAGTGTTTCTTGTAGAAGGTCTCGAGGAAGTGATGGCACTGCTGAGGTCTGTAAAGTCCGTTCAAAATGGCTTTTGCCATATCCCTGCAGGACATGTATCCGCAGGCGGCGCAATTTTTAATGTCCATATCTTCAAACTTTTCCATTTCCTCATTAAGAGCTTCAATGCCTTCTTCATCAGGATCCTCAAGGGTCTTGAAGTTTTCTGATTTATCCGTATATTTCCTTGAAAAATCTATATCCTCCATATTATCCAGTATATCCTGCAGTTTTTGAACTGCATCGGGATCAGGGTATGTTTCTTCCTGCTGTTTTTCCAGTCTTTTATCCTGGAGTTTATGAATGTAGTCCGTTGTCCTTTCATCGTAAAGCGTGCCGGTACCTCTGTTGCATCCGTGCAGGCAGTTCAGAATGTCCACCAGAACCACATCACAGCTGTTGGTCTTTAGATCCCTTATCAGTTCTTCAAAATACTCATGATAAATTTCATGACCTTCTGTCCTTCTTACCTGGTGCATTTTTAACGGGACTCCGTATCTCTTGAATGTTTCGTATAATCCGCCGGGCTGAGAATAAAGAATTCCTCTTTCTGCTTCTGCCGGCCCGTCAAAGCTTGCCTTGGGGAATTCTCCAAGATCTATCATATTATCATCTAAGTATTTTTTCAGATTTTTAATGGTAACATTGTAGGTTATCTGACCTTTTGTGTTCGGATCCTGAAACTCCCTGCTCTTGGCAATACAGGGGCTTATAAATGCATGTTTATAACCCGGGTGTTTCTTGTGTACCCATGCTGACATATCCATGACCGGACTGCCGGTAGGGGAGAGATAAGGCATGAGTTCCGGTTTGTAAATCTCTATATAACTTACAACTGCAGGGCATGGCTGAGCTATCACCGGTGTCTTTGCTCCTGCTTTTATCGCTTTCAAATATTGATAGGTTGTAATCTCAGCACCGAAAGAAACATCAAAGTTCATTTTAACTCCTATGGATTTAAGCCAGCCAAGGAGGTTCTCCAGTTCATTGGGAAAGTTCACATCAACCGCAGGAGCAACCAGGGTAATGATCTTCTCACCGTTCTTAAGATCTTCAATGAACCTTTCAGTATCATCTACAATAATCCTTGCGTCGTGAGTGCAAGCTCTGATACAGAACCCACAGCCAATACACAGGTCCGGATTAACAGTAATTCCCTTCTCAAGATCACTGGCATCGTTGCAGTACTTAACAGGGCAGACCTGTATACAGACATGACACTGCACACATTTATCACTGTCCACATCTATAATTTTAGGCAAACTGAACGCCATTTCTGACATTGTTTTCTCCTTTACATATTTTTATTTTTTTTTAAATTGCTATTTCACCGATGAATTACCTTAACAAATCTTCTATGTTTTTATTAAGAATTTCCTGGGCTGATTTTACCATGCGTTTGATAGTCTCATGATCATCTGGAACTTGCCGGGCTTTCCTGGAACTGACTCCAGTCTTGGTTGCAAGCCTCATCCTGGCTTTCAAGCCGCCATGTCTTTCTACAACTTTGATGATTTTTAACATCATGTCTCCCATAGAGGTCCCTCCTTTTATTTTTTAAATTCCATACTGTTAAAACGTATGGATAATACTTTTTATACCGTATAAAAACATTTATTTGCTTGTAAAATTCATGATTGATGTCACTCCTTAAGCGCTTCTTCAAAAAGTTCAGTTATTCTGGGAAGCACCACATTCAGGAGCAGTCCAAGGGATGTTTCTGACTTTTTTACAAGAATATTCCATTGGAAGCAATGTAAAGGCAATACAATCAGCAACTTATCGTCTGCAAGGTCTAAAATATAATACTGGCCCAGTTCATAGGAAATATATGATCTAAGCGCGGCTTTAAGGCTAGCTGTCAATAAATTAAAAAGGACGCAAATCTTGGGCTTGGAATTATAGCCGGCAATAGACCGGCCTTTATTAACAGACCAGATATCTGTCGCAATAAGCCCTGCACCAAGTTCTTCGGTTATAATACTGATTGCCTGGTTCAACTTTTTGATATCAGGATTAAAGTCTTCTATTTCATCATTTAGATCATCAGGTATATCAACTTTCAGCACTTTTTTCTTTTCCTTTTCTACAGTGTTCATAGCCATCCCTAAAACCCCTTCATTTCAAATTTCCTTATGAGAGAGAGTGCTGGGGACCAAGATCCTTTCCAGGGATAAGAGTGCTTGAAACCCCATTTCTCTCAAAATATAAGCCATTCTACTCTTCAGACAATGCTTCTTCAAAAGAATCCAGAACCTTAGGAAGCACAACATGCAGAAGCAGACCAAGAGGGGTATTCTCTTTATCAACTGTTATGGTCCACTGAAAACGGTCCATGGGAACGATAAGCACCAGTCTGCCCTCTGTAAGGTCTAAAATGTAATAACTGTTGAGCTCGGGCAGGCCGGATGTCTTCAGCGTGTTGACAAGACCTGTTGTAACACGGCCAAAGAGCGCACACGCCTTTGGATTGCTATTGTACCCTGCAATAGACTGGCCGTCTGCCATCGCATATATGTCTGTTGCAAGCAAGCCGTTGCCTAAATCCTCCTTTAATTCTTCGATGCAGCTTTTTAGTTTTTTGATATCCATGTTTTCCTCCTTATATTTATCTGTTCTATAATATTTATTGGTTCGGTTTCATTGTTTTTCACACATTTTATCAGGCCTGACCAGAATCTATTCTTCTTTTGCTTCATCACACATATTCACGGAACATATATTCTGTAGATCCAGCTATTTTTATTAAT
>CAYSKJ010000018.1:0-11744 GCA_964431655.1 uncultured bacterium
ATAATCCTTCAGTATCTTCTCTATCTCCCTCTCCCCCTCAAGCTTGGACAGACCATAGACGCTTCTGGGGTCCACAGCGTCTTCTTCATTATAGGGAGCATCCTTATCTCCGTTGTATACATAATCAGTGCTTATATAAAAAATATGGGAATTAAATTCACGGCATATTACAGCCAGGTTTGCAGTGCCTATTTTGTTTATTTCCAGGGCATATTCCCTGTTGTCTTCAGCCTTGTCTACCATGGTATAGGCTGCTGTATGGATGACATAGTCAGGCCTCACAGTATAGAACATCCTTTTAATGGAATCTATATCCCTTATGTCCATCTCTTCGATATCCACAAGAAACACATCCGCCCTTTCAGGGGCGGCAAGCCACAGGGCATTGCCCAGCATGCCTCTGCTTCCTGTAATCAGAACCCTCTTCATTTAAGCTTCTCTCCATACTGCCTTGTATAATATATCTGGTAATCCGCAGATTTCATCTTGATATCCCTCCACCAGGATTCATTATTCCTATACCATTGTATAGTCTTTCTCAGGGATTCTTCAAAATCATGTACTGCTTCCCAGCCCAGCATATTTTTTATTTTGGATGTATCTACCGCATGCCTTTTTACATGACCCAGCCTGTCCGGCACAGGAACCATGAGTTCCTTCGGCTTTTCCAGCTCATCCAGTATAATGCCTGCAATATCTTTGATGCTTTTCTCCGTTGATGCCCCGATATTGAAGGCTTCGCCATAATGTTCTGATTCCTGAAGTATTTTCAGGACAGCATCGCAATGGTCATCAACATGAATCCAGTCCCTCGTATTTTCACCTGTACCGTATACAGGCATGGATTTGCCTTCAATAGCATTAGTCACAAATAAGGGTATCAGCTTCTCAGGGTACTGGTAACGGCCGAAATTATTGGAGCATCTTGTAATTATTACCGGCAGTCCGTAAGTAGAAAAATAACTGAAGGCAAGCCGGTCCGCCCCGGCTTTTGATGCCGCATAGGGGCTCTTGGGATAAAGGGGGTCATCTTCAAGGCTCGGCCTGTCATTAAATGCTTCACCGTACACTTCATCCGTTGATATCTGTATGAACTTTTTGGTCTTGTGTTTTTTTACTGCCTCCAGTAGAACAAAGGTACCGTAAACATCTGTATTTATAAAGGTGCCTGCATCAAATATGGATCGGTCGACATGGGTTTCAGCAGCAAAGTTTACAATATAATCTACATCCCTTACTATGTCATTAATTAGTTCCCTGTCGCATATATCACCTTTTACAAACCTGTGTCTGGGGTTTTCTTCAAGCTCTGTAAGATTATCCAGGTTGCCGGCATAGGTAAGCTTATCAAGGTTAATTACAGAAATGTCATCAGTGTTCTCAATGATATAATGAACAAAATTTGATCCAATAAAGCCGGCTCCGCCGGTGACAAGCAATTTTTTCATATTTAGGAACCTCCTTTGCTAAATTATTTCGATAGAAGACAATTCTCCTATCATAAGCCTGTGCCTTCTGGGTTTATCGCTGGTTTTCCTTACTTCAGCCCCTTTACCCAGAAGGCTGTCTGTAATGCTTGTTTCAATATCTGTTATCCTGCATTGCTCCATGACAATCGAGTTTTCAATCTCGGAGTTTATTATGCTGACATTATCTCCCAATGAAGTAAAAGGACCGATAAAACTGTCAATAATACTGGTGTTTTTCCCTATGACCACAGGGCCTCTCACGGTAGAACCCTTCACTGTGGAACCGCTTCCCAGTACGACCCGGTGTTCTATTTTGGAATTGATAATCTCGCCTTCTATGCTGGTTTTTATTGTATCCAGGTACATACGGTTTGCCTCCAGCATATCCTGGAGTTTTCCAGTGTCCTTCCACCATCCGCTTACTATATGTGACAGTACTGAGCTTTTATGGTCTATGAGATACTGTATTGCATCAGTTATTTCAAGTTCATTCCTCTTTGAGGGTTTTATATTATCTATGGCATTGAAAATCCTGTGATTAAACATGTATACACCTACCAGAGCAAGGTCGCTTTTCGGGTGCTGGGGCTTTTCCTCCAGGCTTACTATCCTGTTGCCCGAAAGTTCAGCAACTCCGAACCTCTGGGGATCCTTGACCCGGGACAGAAGAAGAAGGGCATCGGGATTTTTGTCTGAAAATTCCTGCACCAGCGACTTAATCCCTGACAGTATAAGATTATCCCCGAGATACATGACAAAAGACTCGTCTCCCAGGAATTCTTCGGATACCTTGACCGCATGGGCAAGCCCCAGGGGCTTTTCCTGATGAATGTAGGTAAATTTTACACCGAACCGGGATCCATCCTCAAGCGCCTGCATTATCTCTTCTCCTGTGTCTCCCACTACAATACCGATATCGGTGATACCTGCATCCCTTATAGCCTTTATCCCAAAATGGATTATCGGTACATTCCCTACCGGAACGAGCTGTTTAGCCCTTGTATAGGTTATAGGCCGCAGACGGCTTCCTGTCCCTCCGGATAAAATCAGACCCTTCAAATCAAATCTCCTTTCCTGTATTTCTATATAATTCCATCAGTAGTTTCTCTCACCCCATTCCTCAACAAAATCATTCGGAACATCTGAAGAACCAACTGAGCCTATATTCAGGAACATAAAGCTGAATTCGAATCTCCAGTCTTCAGTATTTTGAGTATAATACCTGTAATTTATCTCCTTTATGGCAGCAACCTGGATACTGAAACAGGGATGTAGATATGCCACGCGGAAGAGTCCGTTCCTCATTTCCTGCCTGTCCAGGTCATAGTTCAAAGAAAAGCCGAGGCCTATGAGGTCTTTTATCTTAAGGCTTGTATTGGATGAAATATATCGGTTAGACCTGTTGTAGAAGGTATTCTCAAAATTTGTCATATCGGGAATATCCTGCATTACGACATAATGGGAATAATTTATCTGGGTTTTGATCCAGGAGCTGTGGTATCCAAAATCCAGGTTATAGGACCTGAATTCCCGGTAATATGGATCATATTGAATAAGAAGCTTTAGAAAAAAATTACTGGTGGGATATAAATTTGCATCAAAATAATAATCGGATTTGGGTTCTTCCGTTCTCCTGGCAGGGTCAAAAAGAGAATAGGCCAAAAGCTCCTGCTTGAACCTGTCATAATTCTGGTAAAGGCTTATAGATGCTATTTCTCTTGACCGGGAACCTTTGCCCTTTTCTCCCGGCCTGGGTTTATACAAAAACTTCTGAGTTATCCCATACCTGAAATAATTGCTTGGATTAAATACATCGTATCCATCAAGGTTGGGTATCCGCCTCTGTTCATAATAAGGCCTGAAATAATACTCAAAAAAGGGATATACCATGTGCATCATTTTGCTCTCGCTGGAAAATATAAATACTTTGTAAAACTTCGGGCCCTCAGTTACTACCGATGTGTCATAAGCATATATGAACTCATTGCTGTCAATCAGGTCATTATTGTAAAAATTACCGTTTTCGTCATAAATGTCCAGTATCCTGTTGTAATATGCCCCCATCAGATTGAGGGAGGGAGTAATTGTCAGGAAAGATGAGACCTTCAGGGGATAGGAGAAGTTCATCTCACTCTTGGCCCTGATGGCTCTGTCATTTCTGTAGTCATACCTGAAGGTCTGTTCCTGCAGATTATACATGCCGGAACGGTAGCGGAAATTTGTAAGGGAGGCATTAAAGCCAAAATACAGGTCTCCCAGAATCTTTGTCCTCATTATGCTGTATTTCAGCTCGGGAAGCTTTGAAAGTTCAGCTCCCTTCTCCTCCCTGAGGTCTTTTCGTATATCAAAAAAGAGAAGCACGTTTCCCTTTGGTGTGTCCGTATTGTAAGAGAAGGACAGAAAAGAATTGACCTGGTTTTTTGTGCTGTAGTTGGTGTTCCATCCATAAAGGTTGTAATAGTTGTCAATATTTACATATTCTATTTTTAGCAGGGCCATGAGGTTTCTGTTTATATAATGCCTGTGCAGGTAGTTTATGCTGTACTTATTTGTCGGATCATCGGTGGTTTCACCGAAAATATCCTCATATTCCCTGCTGTAAAGCCCGGCGAAGGTTCCTGCCTGCCCCTCTCCAAGAACATAACGGAACTCCAGGGATGTCTTATATCCGAATTTGGTATAGTAATCAAAACTCAGAGTGGTATCAACATAATCTGATATTGCCCAGAAGAAGCTGTTCCTTATGTAAAAACCTCTCTTGGCGCTGTACCCTGCAGCAGGGATTAAAAATCCTGTAGATCTTTCTGATTTTACCGGGTAAACAAGGTAAGGCAGGTAAAAAACCGGTATTTTGCCAAACCATAATACCACATTCTTCAGCCTTGCATACTCTTCCCTTGTTATTGAGCCCGAGGTTGAGGTAAAATACCAGAGTCTGTGGGAATAATCGCAGGAGGTAAGCTCCGAATTTTCATACTCGTAATCCCTGTCGGTATGCTTTATAATCCTGTTGCCCCTTATGTAAAAAGCTTCGGATATATAGCCGTCAGCATCATAAATTATGCCTGTATTATTGGAGAGGTTTATCTCCATCTTGGAAGCATTTATAAAATCATTTTCCTGCTTGAAATATACGTTGCCCTCGGCAATCATAACCATGCTTTCCCTGTAGAACTCCAGCCTGTCTGAATAAAGCTCCAGGTTCTGGTATTTTATTTCCACATTGTTCTTGAGAATCAGAAGGTCTTCATTAACATAGTCATAGTAACCCGCGCTTATATGCATAAGAGCCAGGTCTATCTCCTCTTTGCCTGTATCCTCCTTTTGTTCTGCCGAGCTGTCTGTATCAGGGACGGTCAGATCCGGAAGAGTATTAGTATCAGAGCTGTCGGGCTTAGATAGAAGTTCCTTCTTTTTGCCCTCCTGGGAAAGAAGCACAGAGTTAAAGACAAGAAAAACAAGTATTAAGGCCAGAAGTCTTTTCATAATTGCATTAATTAAAATTTCTTGAAATAATCAAAGTAGTGTTTTAGCTTTTTAAGATCCTTTATAACAATCTGTCCCTCTTCAGTATCGGCAATCTTTTCTGTCTTCAGGTCATTAAGGGTGTCATCCACAACCTTTTTGTCTACTCCGAACTCGAAGGCGAATTCTTCCGGGCTAGTGTTGAGCTTGAGGGTGTTTCCTTCCCTGTAGGCAATATACATGCTGCAGTGTATCATGAGACCACCCAGCACTCTTTTGGTTGGATCAGCAGTAAGAAGAAGCTCTATCTGCTTGTTGGCCCGGTTTAGCCTTTCAGAAAGGCCATGAAAAAGCTTTTTGGCAATATCGCTTCTCTTGTTGAATATAAGTTCAAGATCATCCTTATTAACCTTTAAAAGCTTGCTGTCTTCCAGAACAAATGCTGTGGCGCTCCTGGGCTTGTCCACAATGACACTTATCTCTCCGAAAAACTGCCCTTTCCGCAGGACCTCCAGCTCTTTTGATTTGCCGGCAATTTCCCTCTTTATAAGCACAGCACCTTCCTGTATTACATACATGCATTCACCATTATCCCCCTGCTTAAAGACATAGTCGCCTTTTTTAAAATCATATACAAGTTCTTTTAAATCTTTCATATACACCTGCCCCTTTTTATTTCCTACTATCCAAGATTATAAAAACCGTCAATAAAGTCAAATATATTAATTGGAACCTGCCTGCCTGACAATATTCCTACAAACCTGTAAAATGAAAGGTTTTAAGGTAATTACCTTCGGGAAAAGAGGCCAGAACCGGATGATCAGCAGGATGCCCGTAAATTCCGCCATACTGCATATGCAGACCTCTTTCTGTCAGGAGGCCTGTAATAAGATTTTCAAATTCAATTCTTTTTAGCAGGGATGAACAGGAACTCGTAAGGAAAATACCGCCCTTTTCCAGCTTTTCCAGGGCAAGGCCATTGATCCGCGAATAAGCCTCCATGCCCTTTCTCCTGTCCTTGATACTCTTGATGAAGGCGGGGGGGTCAACAATCACCATATCAAACCTGTGATTTTCAGATTTAAGATATTCAAAGACATCACCTGCAATAAATCCAGCTGAATCTTCTCCCAGGCCGTTAATGCAAAAATTATGCCTCCCTGTAAGAATTGCCGATTCTGAAATATCAACGTTAAGGACATAATCCGCACCCCCGGCCATGGCATTCACCCCTGAGGCGCAGGTATAGGAAAACAGGTTCAAAACCCTCAGTCCTTTTGAAATTTTGCGTATTAAAGAGCGGTTATCCCTTTGATCCAGAAAAAAGCCTGTTTTCTGCCCCCTTATAATATCCACCTCAAAGGAAAGACCATTCTCATGGATGATGATATTCTCATCTATTTTATTGCCTGCAAGCAGTCCCTTTTTTCTAGCCAGGCCCTCCCTCTTAATGGATAAATTCTCGCTTTTTTCATATATACTATTTGGGCTGAGCACTTCAAGCATCGCATCCACTATATGATCCCTGAAAAAATCCATTCCAAGGGTGTGAATCTGAATAACGGCAGTTTTACCGTACCGGTCTATTATAAGCCCTGGCAGAAGGTCCGACTCTCCATTGACGACCCGGTAACTATCACTTTGATTATCAATGCCTGACCGAAAACGCCTCCTGAGGGAATTATCTATCCTGACCTTAAAAAAATCCCTGCCTATTTCAGTCCTGGCGAGTGAAAGAACTCTAATCGCGATGCTGGTGGAGGGATTGTAATAACCGAGGCAAAGAAAATCGCCTTTTTTTGAGTACACTTCAGCCAGGGGTGTTTTGTCATCGGGAGTTATACTGCTTATCTTTCCGCTGAAAATCCAGGGGTGACCCTTCTTTACAGATACTGCCGCCCTGTCCTGAATAATAACCCGGTTCACAGCAGCTTCATCCACCAGTCGGATGAAGAACTGCCGGTTATCGTATCCGATATTTCCCTGGATTCTGCAAGGAAAAGCCTTTTTTTAATCGGGATGAACCATTTTTCTGCCGATGAGTTTCCCCTGTCAAGCTCCTCCTTCAGAGTCAGTATCATTTCCAGCTGGTCAGCGTCCATGCATATCCTTGCCTCCAGGCTCTCTTTTAGTGCAAATTCACTTAAAAGCTCAGTAATTTCCGCTTCAAAGGGGGTATTTTTAAGCATGTCCCTGTTGGCCTTTTCCTCATCGGTATTTGCATAAAGTTTATTCACATAGTTCAGGTCTCCGGTCCTCGCCTCGCATACATCATGAAACAGGGATATCAGTATGACCTTGAGTGTATCGGCTCCCATAACCTTTGCAAGGTAATAACCTATCACTGCCATACGGTAGGAGTGCTGGGAAACGGTCTGGTCACCGGTTCCGAGAAAGTCAAAACCGGATCTTTTTACCCTGTTTAGAAGTCCCAGTTCAAAGAAAAAATCAGATATGGACATTTTCAACCTTCAATCACTATCGAAATGAATACCCAGAGATTCGATCAGGGCAATATCTTTGTCCTGCAGGATTTTCAGAGTTTCAGGCGTAATTTTTGCCTTTGATCTCGCCAGAATATCCTCAAACCGGTAATTTTCAGGGATGTAAAGGCCCCTGGCTGCCGAAAGGAATATATCACCAAGTATAAGGGCATGGCCGAACTCTATCCTTATGCAATTTTTCTTTTCAAGTATATCCTCAGCCAGGTTTGAAGAGACATCCAGTCCCCTTCCTGCAATCTGACTGCTGATTTTTCGGATTATATCATCCGCTTTTCTTGTGTCCATCTCCATGCAGGCCAGGTTATCCCTGGTTTTGCATTCGCCAGGTCCCAGGTAAATAAAAAGGTTGTCAGGAAAATCCTGAACAATAACTGATAATTGCTCCTGGGCAGATTTTCCTGAGACAATTATGATAAAGGACCTCAAAGCAGAGGAGATGAGAACAGGGGCAATATCCTGCCCTTTTTCCAGTTCTGTAAATAGCATTTCAAGATTGTTCTGGTGTTCCTGATTATATTGCTCCTTTATTTTCTTCAGGGATTCAAAGATACGGGGGTAAACTGTGCTGTAATGCTCATTTTCTGTTTTGTCCTCTATTACCATTACGGAAATCCATGGGGTTTCCTGGCTGCCATGGGTAGAGATATAGGCTGAAAGGCCTGTTAATATGCATATGAATATAAGGAATTTTCTAATGAACATCAAACAGATCTATTTTGTCCATAATAGCATCTATAACCGCCATCGGGTCTTCAGAACCGGTAATAGAACGCCCTATAACTATATAATCAGTCCCTGAAGCCCTTGCATCATCAATGGTAGCAATCCTTTTCTGATCTTTACCCCCGGACCCGATCCTGATACCTGGAACAACAGTAATAAAATCGCTGCTTACAGATTTTTTTATACCCTCTGCTTCATGATTGGAGGTGACAACACCATCAAGCCCACTTTCATGACCTGCCCTGCTCATATTTATTACAAGGCTTTCCAGGTCCTTTATACCTTGAAAACCAATAATTTCCAGATCTTCCTTCAGCAGGCTTGTAAGAATTGTAACACCTATTAAAAGGGGTTTTTTGTCCCACATCTCAATTTCTTCCCTTGCAGCTACTATAGCATCCTGCCCTGCCGTAATATGCATATTTATCATATAAGGGTAATATTTTTGAACACTCCTGACCGCACCCGCTACTGTATTAGGAATATCGTTGAATTTAAGGTCAAGAAATACAGGAAAGCCCTTTTGATTAAGGTAATCCATTATCTTCCTGCCATCCGCCAGAAATAACTGCAGACCGACTTTAAACCCTATACCGCGGGCACCCTCTATCCTTTTTATAAACCTGACAGATTCTTCAAAGCCGGGGAAATCCAATGCTATAAAAAGCTTAGGCATACGAACCCTCCCTTTTTTCTGTAATAAAAATCTATTATAGGTATAATGACGGATAATGAAAAGGAAAAAAATACTCCTGATTAAAACCTACAGGCCTGCTCCAAACCAGCACATTACCCCCCCTCTCGGGCTGTTGTCGCTAAAAAGCTATATAGAGTCCCGGTCCGCTTCTTATGATATTGAATGCCTTGACATGGTCCTGGACCTTATAACCCCTGAAGAAGCAGCGGAAAGGATAAAAAAAACCAATCCTGATCTGGCAGGTTTTTCATCATTTACCTATGAGTACCCGGTCATGAAAAAAATTATCGAGCTGGCCTCCGGCAAAAAACCAAGGCCGGTATTCGTCATGGGAGGACCCCACAGTGCGGTTGATCCGGAACATACCATGATGCAGGTCCAGGACCTTGATTATATAGTTATTGGCGAGGGAGAAAACAGCTTCATGCTGCTCCTGGAACACCTGTTTGGCTCCGGACAAACTCTGGAAACCATAGACGGGCTTGTTTACAGAAAGGGCAATAGAATCATCCTGAATGAAAAAAAAGCCTATATTGATGATGTTAATTCTCTTCCCATGCCCTCCTACAGTGACGTAGATTTTGACAGGTACAATAATCATATTTTCAGAAACATGAACTGGTTGAGGCTTAAAAAATATGCACCCCTGTTTACATCCAGATCATGCCCCTATGAATGCATTTACTGCCATAATGTCTTTGGAAAAGGATACAGGCCCCTTTCTGCTGAAAGGGTTCTGGAAGAGATGGTCTTTCTTAATGAAAATTACGCCATAGAAGAATTCCATATCCTGGATGATGTATTCAACCTGGACAGGGACAGGGTAAAGAAAATCCTTGATTATCTCATCAGGGGCAAATACCGTTTCAGGCTGGCTTTCCCCAATGGTCTAAGGGGTGACCTGCTGGATAACGAGCTTCTCATAATGCTGAAGAAAGCAGGGGCCTACAGGCTGGTATTCGCTGTGGAGAGCGGAACAGAGAGGATCCAGAAGCTGATTCGCAAAAATGTCAATCTGGAAAAGCTGTCTGATATCATTGATGAATCCCATAAACTGGGTTTTTTTCAGCATGGATTTTTCATGCTCGGTTTTCCCACCGAAACTGCCCAGGAAATGGAAAGGACTGTAGATTTCGCGCTGAAATCCCGCCTGCACACAGCTTCCTTTTTCCAGGTGGTTCCTTTCCCGTCTACTAACCTTTATAAGTTAGCCAGGGAAGTTAACCCCTCTTTTTTGTATGATTCTGAGAAGCTCCTTTATTACTCTGATAACAGCTTTTACCATCAGACCTATGATATTGACCTCAAACCCATTCAAAAAAACGCTTATAAAGATTTTTATTTAAATACCAGGAGAATATATTATATTCTTTCAAGGATACCATCATACAGATTCTTGGTCCAGGGAGGCATATATTTCCTGAAGTATTCCTTCGGGGTTTTTAAAGGGTTCAGGGACAAAAAATGAAAAAAAACAGGTTTCTCACTACAGCAGTTCTATTCATGGCAGCTGCATGCATCCTGGCTGGTATTAAAATTTACCATAATTCTTGCACCAAGGGAAATATGCTTTATAATGCTGAAGATGGCAGTGCTGTTAACTGCCGGGACATCCTCTTCAGCGACGGTGTGAATTTCGAGAAACACTTCCTGCTTTATAATCTGGATATCCCCGCTGAAAAATTACGCACCTTCAGGATAACCCTTAATACTACAGAAAAGATTGATCCCAACAAAGAGCTCAGAAATCCTGTTTTCGGATTCTGGCATCTGACAGGGACTGATAGCCGAACTAAGAAAGTAAGGTCCTATCTTTTCCAGGAACCCCTCGGCTCCAAAAAAAATACCTATGTCATCATAATGGAATTTGTCCCCGGCTTTCAGGGCATTGTAAAATCCCTTATGATAGGCCCATTTTCCAAGATTGAAGCGCAGATAACTGCCCTGGAGATAGTTAACGATCCTGTGCTGGACATTGTACTTGCCTTAAAGCGTTCAAAGACGCTAAATATCCTTTTGCCAGCCCTGCTTTTCGGCTTTTCAGCAATATTCCTGCTTACCTGGCTTATATTCGATGACAGGAAATTTCTTTTCGGGAGGTTTATGGCATCAAATAAGGATTTAATTCAAAGAATGCTTTCAGTTCTTTTTTTTGTTTATATAATGTTTTCCTTATTTTTCCCTTTTCAGATACTGTTTATAAAACACAGATATTTCAATTTTATGCCTGTAGATTTCAGTACAGCCCTGATATTGCCGTTTTTCTTCCTGTCTCTTCCCTTTTTAAGGCAGGAAAAGACTAAAAGCAGGCTGATATTTTATATAACCCTTCTTTTCTGGGGTCTTCACGCTTTTGTATCCATTGCCAACATAAGCCAGGCGAAATCCCTCGATACATTCTTTGATATAGCCTTAAATAACATAATAGCACCTGTTCTCATTTTTTTTGTTGCCTATGCCCTGTTTTCAAGGAATGACGCTATTCTAATGCTTAAGGCACTACTGGCCAGCATTGTTTTTCTTTCTTCCCTCTCTCTTTTTGAAACCCTGCTGGGTTATAATATTCTCTTTAATAATGTAATAAATCTTTTCTACAGGGATTTCGTGAGTTTCCAGACAGGAGACCGAATAAGCTCTTCCATGATACATCCCCTTATTTTTGCTTCTATCCTGTTGCTATTCATTCCCAGGCTTCTTAAATTAATGGAGTTTTCAAAGAAACTGCCTTACAGGGCATTGGTGCTTGCATCCCTGGTTGTTGTCCTGAGTGCCTTGCTTCTGACTGCATCAAGAGGAGCGATAGTTATTACATTTCTATATATATTATATATGCTGATCCGTATTATCATAAAGACAGGAAAGCCCTATAAAATAATTATTGTAATT
>CAYSKJ010000018.1:11754-30008 GCA_964431655.1 uncultured bacterium
GCTGTGTACAGCAGGTATAATTGCACTCACACCCGATAAAATGATCATATCCCTTAAAAAAAGGTTTATCCCGGCCACTTCCCTGACCAGTACCCAGGCCTTTGTTCACAGGAAACATGCGGTAAGGGCAGCATTTAAGACCGCGTACAGCAATCCTCTGTTTGGGGAGGGTCTGGGAAACGTGGGAAAAACCATACAAAAGAGCTCAAAAAGCTATCTTGCAGGTGAAAAAATCAGCTCTGCCTGGTATACAACGGACAATTACTACCTGTATATTATCATTGAAAGAGGTATAATAGGCTTTATAACACTTTTCTTTCCTATTATTTATATCCTTTATCTGAGTAGGCCAGGGAAAAAGGCTCCCTTTGAAGCCCAGGCTATTGGCCTCTCTTCGGGATTGACTGTATTTCTGATCCATCTGCTTGTGGTAGACGGACTCAACTGGATAGTCCTGTATACAAGCTTCTATTTCCTTCTTGCATTGAGTCTCAAATTTATGACAGAATCATGGGATGAGCAATAAAACTCTAATATTTATAATAGTGCTGTGCCATTTGGCTGTACTGGCCATACCTCCCCGGTGCTATGAACCTGATGAAACAACCTACCTGTACAGCGGCAGGAATCTTATCCGCGGTAAATGGATTATAAGCCTGGAAGAACTCGCTCCCCAGATAAGGGAGGCACAGAATTCCGGCTACATCATTGGACCGAACCCCCTTGGCTATACCCATCTTGAAGGCAACCGCTATACCCTTTCCAAACCCTTTTTTTTCCCTCTGATCGCAGGATTTTTTGACAGGTATATCACATTCAGGCTGATAAACCTGTTTTTCAGCCTTATGCTCTTTCTTTTCTCCTGGATTTATATAAGGCATATCACAAAGAACTGGCCATTGTTCCTTGCCCTGCTTTATCTCAATCCTGCCTGTTTTATAATGCTTTCAAGGCCTCTTATGTCCGATTTTGCATCAATGGTATGCATATTTTTATCCTTTATGTCCTTTTACCTGATACTCAAAAGAGATATATACCCCGGGATAAAGACCATGCCTCTTTATTTCATATTATTTTTCTGTACACTTGCAAGCCCATTGCTAAGGCTCCCGAACATTATTATTCTGCCCGTAATTCTGCCATTTGCAGCTTATGAAATTATAAAAAGGGGATTCATCAGACATTCAGGTCTTGTGCTTGCAATACTGCTTGCCGGCCTTGCTTTCCTCTCCATCTATATCTCTTTGAACATCTATCTGTATGAAAAGCCCCTATGGTCCGGCTACCACCAGACCCAGAACATAAAGAGGGTCAGCTTTCCGTTCGCTTTTATGAAGGTAATTGCTCCAGGGAATGTAAATCTCAAAGGCATACTTTTCAGGAATTTTTCCATGCTTATGAGGGATATGCTTCTTGCATACCCGGTGCTGTTCATGCTTCTGCTCACCTTCAGAACTGAACATGGTCCCCCGGGTTATTTTTTACTTATATCCTTAATCTGGATACTTTTTATATTTTTCCAGTACAAGGTACCCATGAACCTGCACTTTATCTTTATTTTAAGAATGTTTCTTCCCGCAGCGGGTTTTGCATCCCTGCTCACGTCTTTACACCTGCACAGTAAAAACCGTCTGGCTGCCATCTACAGCATTATTTTTATGGCTGTGCTCAGCATAATATCGTATATTTCCTACCTGGTTTTCTCAAACACTGTCACGAGCGCTGAATTCAGGCTGATACCCCTGATCTGGAACCTGTCATGAGATATAATATTCTTGCCCTTTTATTCTGCCTGATCCTTCTGATGCCTGAGATGGGTATCCTGTCTCCTGAGGAGGGAAATTACCTTAATGATATGCAGATAGAAGAATTTGAAGTTTACAGCATTGAATTTGTGAGACCTGATAATTCAGAAAAAGTGGAACTGCAGTACCCGGCCGGGGAAGATATCTGCGAGCCTGTTATCATGAACCTTCTAATAAGGGGTTTTATCAGGACTGCATCATTCCTCTCCATTCCCTTGAAATTTATAAAGATGATTATCCTGGCTGTATTTTTCATTCTGATAACCATAATAACATCTAAAACCCGGTTTGTTGAGCTTCAATACCTCCTGCTTTCATCCCCAATTTTTATAATGATGCTTATCAGCAGGCCATTCAGCGGTTTCATCCTCGACATGCCCGCTTTAGTCTACACCATCATAGTAATAATGGCCCTGCACAGCAGGTTTGCAAGACCGAATTTAGTCGTATTTACTGCAGGTACTGCTGTCCTTATGCTGAATCCCCATAACTGCCTGTTTATAATCCTTCTCATCCTGTTTTACACAAACAGAAGGCCTTTTTTTATTGCTGAGCTAAAATACAGGGACATTTTCAGGGCTGTTATTTTCACTTTCTCCTGTTTAATTCTTATTATGGCAGTCCTGCCTTTTTCTTTAAACAGGCTTGATTTTGTCTATAATATGTTTTCAGGACTCAGGTATAATTTCTGGTTTTTCGCATTGCTTCCGGTTTTATTGTTGAGGGCGGGAAGGTTAAAACCCAGGGAGGTTGCGGAATCGGCGCTTTTAGTAATTATGTTTTTAATAAATAATGCCTTTATCAGCCCGAATCTAAATCATGCTGACAGTACAGGCATTATAAATTCAGGTCTGATTTTTTTCCCCCTGATACTATACCTTGCCCTTTATAATCTCGTTATTATCTTTGGACGGCAGAAAAGGGTTTTTGCCCTGTCTTTCCTGGTAAACACATTGATAAGTGCAGGTATTGCAATGCACTACTACGGACAGCTCAGGGCATTGCCTGCATTTATTCAGCAGGGTTTTGACGAATACTGGGTCATGGTTTTTCAGCAGTTTATCAACCCGCTTTAGGTTTTACTCAGGGCTGTTTTTATTTGACAGAATTTTTATCAATATTCTCAAGGTCCTTCAGTACCTTGTCATAATAGTTGCTTTTCAGGTAAAGACCGTCAGCAAGGAATCGGCTGTATTTCCTGTAATATGCATCGTCAACTCCTCCAGCGGTGAAGAACAGTATTTTGAGTCCGCTGTAGTCCTTCAGAGTGCTTTTAATAATAGAAGAGGTGACATAACCGTCCAGATGTATAAAGAGCTCTCCCATACTGAAAAGTATGTTCTGAAGCTCTTCAATCACATAAAGGGGCTGAAAAAGGCTGATATTATTATATTCATCTTTGATGAGAACATCCTTAATATCCATTATATTGGCAGATATGATGTGGTTTATGGGTACACTGGACTGGGATTCACTGAAAAATACGTCATCGGTGAGGGGTATCAGAGTATTCTGATAGTCGAGCCTCTGAATCTGCATCAGTTCACGCAGGGTAATATCCCCCGGCATCATTATATCCAGAAGTATGACATTAAACTGAAGAGTAAGTGAGGATGTAATTGCTGACAATCCTGAATACTGAGCCCTGGCATTATATTTCCGCGAGACAAGATCCAGTACAATCAGGTCTGCAAACTCATTTGCATCATCAACTACAAGGATGTTCAGCGCCATATCACCCTCCTGTTTTTTCTCTTTGACATATTAGCACATTTAATGTAATATTAAAGATAAATTTATTCAAAACAACAGGAGCAGGTTATTGAACGAATATGTTGATTTGCTGGAATTACCGGATAAAAGGACTGTTAAATTCTCCAGGCTTGCCATCCCCGGAGAGCTTGGTAAGCTGAAGACTTTTATTGGCTCAATGCCAGAAGAAGATCTTTTGTCGATAAACATTGACAAAAATGACAGACAAACCCTTGAACTTTTCATGGATAACCTGAAAGACGCAAAACATTCATGCATATGTGCGAGATTTGAGGATGGCAGTTTAGCAGGTTTCACCATGCTGAAGCTCCCGGAATATGGATGGATGAGAAGCATAGCGGAGATAAAGGGTGTAGTGCATCCTGAGCTAAGAAAACTGGGAATTGCTAAAAAACTGCTGTATGCCATTTTTAGAATTTCCATTTCCGAGAATAAAAGCATTTCCACCCTGATAATCAGGTCTATCGAAGGAGACAGAAGCTCAGCAGATGCCCTGGAATATATGGGATTCAAAAAGCACTGTGTAATAGAAGGCTTTGCCCATGATATAGTAGGGCGCAGAAAAAATCTGGTTATTTATGCCCTGGATGTCAATGAATTCTGGAATAAAATAGCCTATGGAAAACAGTTCGGTAGAAGCATGGAAGACTGACCAAAGCCCCGGTCATCAGAAATGACAGCAAAACTCAAGGCACTCATAGTTGATGATTCAGCCCTTATTCGAAGGAGCCTCTTTCAGATACTCAGCGGTTTTGACAGAATAAAATCCGTAAACTTCGCCCCTGATGGCACTGATGCCATGTATTTGACCATGAGATACAAACCCGACATAGTATTCCTCGATCTGGAGATGCCGGAAATGAACGGTTTTGCCTTTTTATCCTGGCTCATGAAAAACCATCCTGTCCCCACAATTATAATATCGAGCATGGATAAAAGAGAAAATATTATCCGTTCTTATGAACTGGGTGCAATTGATTTCATTCCCAAACCCAATCTCCTTACAGCTAAAAAGCAGAACCTTTTCAATCCCATCCGGGAGCGCCTGCTGGCCAAAATTGACCTGGTGTCCAATCTGAAAGTGAACAGGAACACCATTCATGGCAAATCCTCATCGGACCCTGGAACAAAAGAGCGGGAAATCGAAACCATCAATGATATAATTTCCTCAAAAAAATTTGAGATCGTTTTTATGGGTGCATCCACAGGCGGCCCGGGTATAATCGCCGAGATAGTAAAAAGCCTCAGGACTCCCTTTCCTGTTCCGGTCATTATCGGCATACATATGCCTCCCATGTTTACCAGGACCTTTGCAGAAAGGCTGGCTAATGCAACCGGGATAGGTGTACTTGAGGCTGAAGACGGCATGGTGGTCAGAAGCGATACTATCTATGTAGGAAGGGGCGGGTACGACATGTTGCTGGCCAGGGAAGGTCTCAAGACAGTAATTAGGCTTTATTCTGCGGGGAGTGCCAAATACATTCCTTCACTGGACAACCTGCTGGCATCCTGTGTAAAGATATATCATGACAAGGTCCTTTGCATCATACTTACCGGGATGGGCGATGACGGTCTTGAGGGTGCAAAAGTCCTTGCCGGGGAAGGCGGTATAACAGTGACTCAGAAAGAGGATTCCTGCATTGTTTACGGCATGCCCAGGACTATTGAGGAAAATAATCTTTCTTCCCTCTCCCTGGATGTGGAAGAAATAAGCTATATGCTTAACCACTTTAATATATAGGGCATATTGCAGATTAGAAATCAATTATTTAAACTTTCCTGTCCCCCTTAACGTTTATTCTATATAGAGTTTGGATAAAATTTATAGGAAGATGAATAAAAAACTAAATACATTCCTTTTAATAGCGTCATTAATGTTCGCATTTTATGGATGTTCAAGCATCCACAGCAGGCATAAGGCTGATATAATGAGCCATGGTCAGGTGATGGAACTGCTGAATGAGACATTTGATGATAATTTTCCCCTTCCTGTAGTCAATCCCTTTGAGATAAGCGATGAAATGAAAGACTTCGTGGAAAAAAACACCAGGGCTTACCAGACACCCGAAGCAGTATTCAATTCCATAGTGGACAGCATATTCAGCAGCACCGAGCCGGTCATCTATGACGAAAGAAAAACCCATACCGCCATAGAGACCTTTGAAACAAGGACCGGTAACTGCCTGTCTCTGACCAATATGTTCATAGCCATGTCAAGGTATGCCCGCCTGGATACCTTTTTTATAGAGGTCCTGGACCATATGGCCTGGACATCGGATGGGGACATTATAATGAACAACGGGCATATAATAGCTGGAATGAATTTTTATAAGCTGAAAATGAGGGGCGGTGTACCCTCCGGTTATATCACAGTGGATTTTTATCCCTCAAGGCCAAAAACCTACCGTCACCTGGAGGCTATTGATGACCTTTTGGCTATTGTGTATTTCTATAATAATCTTGGTGTAGAGCTGTTAAGGAATAATGAGACCGACAGGGCAATAATTCTCTTTGAGAATATTTTGCGGTTGAATAAGGCATCGGACAAGGTATACAATAATCTTGGCGTTTCCTACAGCAAGAAAAGGGATTTTCAAAAGGCCTATGAATGCTATGAAAATGGCTTTAAACACAATGATAAAAATATCAGCATCCTTACAAACCTCGTTTTCTTAAGCGAGTTTCTCCAAAAAGACGAATCTTTTGCCTTTTACAGCATAAAACTGGAAGAGATCAAGAACACAAATCCCTATTATTTTCTCCAGAAGGCAGGCCAGAACCTGCTGAACGAAGACAGGGAAGGATTCTTCAAAAATATCAGGACTGCGGAGAGGCTTGATCCTGACATTCCTGATATATACCTCTTATACGTGAAATATTATATCAGGGAAAAGGATTATGTGCTTGCAAAGAAGAACCTGGAGAAGGCAGAAAAACTCAAGATCGACACTGAAACCTCAAGGCTTTTTGAAAAAAAACTTGATTATTTCATGAAAAAGTAAACCTCTGACTGCCCTCCTGAATAACGTCTTTATTCATCAAAAATTCATTATTATTTATATTGATAACAATAAAATATTATTATATATGCTATTTAAAACAAATTGGCCGGATTATGAAAAAGATTCTCAGTATTCCTGCAATAATGTGCTCCATCAGGCTATATGCCCTGACATTGGCAATGTTTTTTGTTTACAGGATTATTCTGTTTTTGACCGAGCTTGATAAAGTACCTGATTCCGTTACCCTGTTTGAGATACTGAAGGTCTTCTTCATAGGCTTTAGATTTGACAGTGTGGTTGTCTGCAGCATACTGCTGATTCCCTATGTATTTCTGACTGTCCTTTATTTTATTAAAGCCTTACATCAATTATACCTTCATATCTGTATTTGTTTTATTATTATTTTTTTTACAGTTTCCTTTCTAATATCATCCATCGATATTCCCTATTTCAACCATTTTTTTTCCAGGCTGTCATTTTCAGCTTTCCAGTGGCTTGACACCCCGGGCACAGTCCTGCGGATGATTATTGGCGAACCAGAATACTGGCTGGCTGTTATACCTTTTCTCTTATCCCTGTCTATACTTTATAATTTCAAGAAAAAACTGCTGTTATCCTTCAGAAATATTCCGGATACATCAGAAGATATGCTTCCTGCAGGCTGGCAAATATTTATCAGCGCAGTCTTCCTCGGGCTTCTTGTCATTGGAATAAGAGGAAGGATAGAATTCATGTCGCCTATCCGCGTAGGTACTGCCTATTTTACAAATAACGGCCTGCTCAACCAGCTGGGCCTCAACCCTAACTATACACTTCTGAGAAGCATGGTAGACAGTTTCAATGCTGAAAATGCATGCTACAGCATTATGGACAGCCAGGAAGCAATTAGAAATGTACAGACCTATCTGGACATAAAGCCCCTCTCTGACGAATATCCCATACTCCGGAAAACAGATTTCGGAAGCGAGCCATCCAATCCCTGCAATGTAATAGTTATCATTATGGAAAGCATGCAGGCTGCCAAGTTGAGCCGGCATGGCAGCAGGAAAAACCTGACGCCCTTTCTGGATAAAATTTGCCTGGAGGGTTATTATTTTGAGAATGCCTACACTGCAGGGGTATCCACTCATCATGGAATTTTCAGCACTCTTTTCTCATTTCCCGCCATATTCCGCAGGCATAGCATGAAAAATGTATCCATGCTCAAATACCAGGGGCTGGCAACAACCTTGGTTCAAAAAGGTTATTCTGCAGTCTACTTTACTACCCATGACGGGCAATTCGATAATATCGAGGGTTTTTTAAAGGCAAATGACTTTGAAACTGTTGTTTCAAAGAAAGACTATCCGTTTGTTAAAAGGAAAACACCTTTTGGTGTACCTGATGACTATATGTTTAAATTCTCACTTCCCAGGCTCAATGAACTATATTCAAAGAAAAGTCCCTTCCTGGCTGTTTATCTAACTACCAGCGACCACAAGCCATACCATATCCCTGATTATTTCATCCCAAAAACATCAAAGATAAGGGACCAGGTAGTGGAATATGCCGATTTCTCCCTTGCTAAATTTATAGAACTTTGCAGAAAGGAAGCCTGGTTTAAGGATACTCTCTTTGTCTTTGTGGCTGACCATGGACTGCCCAGGGGCTCTCTTTATGACCTCTCCCTGGATTACCACCATACACCCCTTCTGTTTTATGCCCCGGAGATAATTCAGAAACCTCAGGTTTTCACTAACTTTGCCACCCAGATGGATATATTCCCGACAATTATGGGTATTCTAAAGATACCATACCTGAACAATACGCTCGGTACAGATTTACTGTCCCATAAACGGCCGTGGGCATTCTTCTGCGAATATGATAAATACGGTGTAATAAACGATGACTGGCTTCTTGTAGCCAGGGATAACAAGACTGTATCCCTTTACAGATACCGGGAAAGGGATGCAGAGGACTATTCCTCCCAATTCCCTGATATAGTGAGGGAAATGAAATGCTATGCAGAATCAAACATGCAGACATACCTTCACCTTGCCATGCTTAAAAAAACATTCTATGAGGATAAGCAGCCATGTCAGCCGTGAATAATAGAAAAAAGTACCAATGTACCTGGCCCTGGACAACCCTTGTGATACTCAGCGATGGAAGGGCAGTGTGCGGATGTGCCGATCCCTATGCCCAAAAGGTGCTTGGAGATACCAGGGAAAAAAGCATATCTGATATATGGAACGGGTCTCAGGCAGTCAAGCTCCGGAATGAGCTTAAAACCAACGGCTATTCTGATTTCTGCAGGGACTGCCCCCTTAAATCCTTCACATGGGAAGATGGACAGGATGCCGGCTATGGAGAGACTCCTTTATATCCCAGCAGGCTTTTTATAGAACCCTCCTCCCGGTGCAATCTATCCTGCTACCGGGCATGCTGCGGGAAAAACAGCAAATTGTCGGATTTCAGGGAAAAAGGGTTTCTTGACAGGGAATTATTTAAAAAAATAATCGATGAATCTGGTGAATACCTGGTCAGAGTGGATCTTTTCAATTACGGGGAAACCTTCCTGAATAAAGACGCGGTATGGATGTGCAGTTATATAAAACAAAATTATCCGGAAATCTACCTTTTTGCCAGCACCAATGGCCTGGCTTTTACCGAATCTTCCATTATCCAGCTCATTGATTCAGGTATTGACGAACTGACCTTCTCCATTGACGGTTCTTCCCAGGAATCCTATGAGCGTTACAGGATCGGGGGTAATTTTGATAAGGCACTGAACAACCTTAAATTCCTCATAAAAGAAAGAAACAAAAGTAGTTCAAGACTGCCCTGGGTAAGCTGGCGCTATATCCTTTTTAAATGGAATGACAGCGATGACGAAATGTCCAGGGCCATAAACATTGCAAAAGACTCAGGAGTAGACCGGCTTACCTGGGAGATAACCAGCCACCCGGAGGACGCCTTTTCCAGAAGATTCATCCCGGGAACCGAACCTTACAGAAGGATTGAAAATGAGATATGGGACAATAGCTATCTTGGAAATGCAATACCTGCAAGAACACCCCAGGCTATGATCAGGGTTAATGGTCTCTGCTCTATTTTACCGGTAATTGCTGCAAAAAACCGCAAAAGAATCCTTAAATTAAAGATAAGGAATATATCTGATGCTGTATTTTACAAAGATGCACCTTACGGACGGAGACTGGTAAGGCTGGGTGCTCAGCTCTTCAGTAAAAACAGGGATCTGATTGACCTTAATTTCGCCCGGGCTTTCCTAAAAAAAGACCTTTACGGCTATGAAGTCTCTGAAATTGCCATCACCATTCCGCCCATTGAAAAGACCGGCCTTTACAGGCTGAAATTCGACATGGTGATGGAAGGCATTGACTGGTTTGAAAAAGCAGGATCCCGCGTGCTCTGGAAATGGCTTTTAGTTTTGTAATATATCAGGAATCCAGGGATTTTATAATCCGTTCAATGCTTTCAAACCTGCTTCCAGCCATGCTTATCTGTATTCCCTGAACCCGGTTTCTTATCTTTGAGATAATTTCTACAGCTATATCAATGCCGGTATTTACAGCATCTTCCTTGGATCTGGCTTTGGACATCCGTTCATAAAGATCATCCGGGACCCAGGCCCCGGGGATCTCATTTCTCATAAAGTCAGCATTCGCCTGGCTTGTAAGGGGCCATACTCCCGCAAGCACTGGTATCCTGATGTTCTTTTTATCAATTTTTTCCAGGAAACCAAATAGAAGCCCTATATCAAATACCGGCTGTGTAATTGCGTATTCTGCACCCGCATCTACCTTCCAGTAAAAACGCTCCAGTTCAAAATCGATATTTATGGCTCCCGGGTTTGCCCCAACCCCCATGTAAAATGCTGTAGGCCTGCCTATGCTGTTTTTACCCAGGTCCATACCTTTGTTTAAGGTTTTTACCATATTTGTAAGACCAACAGAATCTATATCAAAAACAGCTGTAGCATCAGGATAGGTACCCATCTTAGGAGGGTCCCCGGTTATGAGCAGGAGATTCTTAATGCCCAGGGCATGGGCTCCCAGCATATCCGACTGCATTCCAAGTATATTCCTGTCCCTGCAGGTGTAATGGAGGATTGTCTCAACTCCGGTATTGTTCTGCAGAAGAACAGCTGAAGCAAGGGCTGACATTCTTGCCGAAGCCCTGGGACCATCTGGTATGTTGAAGGCATCAATATCCAGCAGTTTCAGCCTGCTGGAAATATCAAGGAAGGACTTAAGCTTGGTTCCCCGTGGAGGAACTATCTCAACGGAAACGACAAATTTTTGATTAATTATCTTCCTTGCAAAACCAGATTTGAGTTCAGGGGCTATTTCCTTTGAGGCACTGGGCAATTCGGTCAGAGTGCATTTTTCCTTTCTTTCCGGAGGGGTCTTCATTACCTTCACCGACATAGTAAGGGATTTAACTGCCTTGGCCATCTGTCTCGTATGTTCAGGTGTAGTTCCACAGCAGCCTCCAATAATCCTGATGCCGGCATTAATATATCTCTTTGTGTATTCTGCAATATACTCAGGCGTGCAGAAATAAATATTACGCCCGTTGACATTCCTCGGCCTTCCAGCTTCAGGCATGACGCACAGGGGTTTCTGGGTGCATTTCAGCATCTTCTGAGCTGTCTCTAAAAGGACCTTTGGCCCCTCTCCGCAGTTAAGGCCAATAATATCCGCCCCCCAATCATCTATTCTGCTGGTAAATATCTCGGGGGTGGTTCCGTATAATGAAGTACCGTCAATTCCCACTGTCATCATGGCTATTACAGGTATGTAGCTGTCCAGTTCCTTCACGGCTTTTATTGCCTGCTCTATCTCTGAGATATCGGTAAAGGTCTCTATGACTATGAGGTCAACCCCTCCATCAAGAAGGGCTTCCGCCTGCTCCCTGAAAGCCGTCCTGGCCTCGCTTCTGCTGGTAGGGCCCCAGGGCTCAATCTTTATTCCCAGTGGGCCTATGGAACCTCCGATATATACATTACCCCGGGATACTCCCCTGGCTATCTTCGCACCCTTGTAATTTATCTCCTGCACCTTGGTTTCCAGATTATAATTTTTAAGCTTGTAATGGTTTGCACCGAAGGTATTTGTCTCTATAACCTCTGCACCCGCAGATACATATTCCTGGTGGATCTGGCTTATGATTCCAGGGTCAGATATATTCAGCTCGTCATAACAGCGGTTAATGAAAATTCCCTTATTATAAATCATAGTACCCATAGCCCCGTCAAAGAGCATTATCCTTTTTTCATCCAGATACTCCAGGAATTCCATTTTGCTTCTCCTTGATCATGTTTTATATAATATCCGGATTATAATAACCGGTTTTACCTGCTTGTAAATTAATAAAGGAAGATTAATTGCACAGCCCTGGACGCAGTTTATTATATTATTGACATAAATAAATTATCTGTAAGATATATTATTGAATTTCTTTAGGAGACCTATTATGAACCACAGGATTGAAGTAGCCAAACTCCCCGGATACCAGACCCAGGCAAATATACTCAAAAAGCAGATAAAGGCTGATCTGTCTATTGTACTTAAGGATATTTTTATCATTGACATATATATGCTGAAAGCCCCACAGCTGTCTCCTGCAGACATAAACAGGGCTGCTGAGGAAATTTTCTGTGACCCTGTAACAGAGAATTATCTCGTTGATGAACCCCTCGCCGGGGAGATGGCCTATGATTTCATTGCTGAAATCGGATTTAAGAAAGGGGTCAAAGATAATATGGCGGACACATCAAAAGATGCCCTGGCTGATATGTTTCCCTTTCTAGACAGAGAGAAGATAATTATTTCTACAGCCAGGCAGTACATTTTCAAAGGTATCAACAGCAAAACAGACCTGGAAAATATAATTATCAATGAATTAGGGAATCCACTGATAAACCGCTGGAATATCCATCAAAAAACCTCCCAAGCTAATATAACAAGCGTATTTTTATCCCCTGATACCTGTGAATCGGCTTCAGAACCAGTTGTTTCTGAAATAAGCCTTAATTCCTCTGTTTCTGATATTATGAAAATCTCTCAGGAAAATCACCTTTTTCTATCTGTTGAGGAAATACAAACCATCCTTAGTTTCTATGCCGGGGAAGATTTCCAGAGCGCAAGGCAGGTTTTCGGCATTACCAGGAATATTACGGACTGCGAGCTTGAATGCCTGGCCCAGACCTGGTCTGAACACTGCAAGCATAAGATATTCAATGCCCTTATAAGCTATAATGACGGTAAGAAAATTATCAGGATTGATTCCCTGTTCAATACCTATATCAGGAAAACTACCAGATTGCTCTCAGAGAAGCAGGGCTTCCTTCTGACAGTATTTTCTGATAATGCAGGCATAGTGGACTGGGAAGAGGATTATGCTGTCGCCATGAAGGTTGAAACCCATAACAGCCCCTCGGCCCTGGATCCCTATGGCGGAGCTATAACCGGCATTGTAGGTGTAAACCGCGATATTCTCGGCTGTGGTCTGGGAGCCAAACCTTTGTTCAATATAGATGTATTCTGCTTCGGTCCGCCGGATTTTAAGGGAAATATCCCCGGTAATCTTTTTCACCCGAGGACGGTTTTCCGCGGGGTACACAAGGGCATAGAGCATGGAGGCAACAGGAGCGGAATACCAACTATCAGCGGTTCAATTGTATTTGATGAGACTTTCATAGGCAAACCACTGGTATTTTGCGGAACATGCGGGATACTTCCAAAAATAACGCCGAAGGGCCCGAGCCATGTAAAGAGCTCACGGCCGGGTGACAATATTGTGATGCTGGGGGGTAGAATCGGCAAGGACGGCATCCACGGCGCTACTTTCTCATCAGCGGAGCTTACCATGGAAAGCCCGTCAAGCGCCGTTCAGATTGGAGATCCCTTCACTCAGAAAAAGATGACGGATTTCATCCTGAAAGCAAGAGACCTGGGCCTTTACAACAATATAACAGACAATGGAGCCGGAGGGCTCTCGTCCAGCGTGGGTGAAATGGCCCAGTCCGCGGGGGGTGCTTTTCTTGACCTTTCAAAAGCCCCTCTCAAGTATTCAGGGCTTATGCCCTGGGAGATATTCTTATCCGAATCCCAGGAGAGAATGACTCTTTCAGTTCCCGATGAAAGCCTTCAGGATTTTCTCAGCCTTGCAGAAATGATGGATACGGAAGCTACTGTGCTCGGCAGATTCACTGATGATGGCTATCTCAAGGCGGTTTACGGCAATACTCCTGTTCTCTGCCTGCCCCTTTCATTCCTCCATGACGGCCTGCCGAGGCTCAGGCTTGATGCTGAATGGCATGAAATAAAAGAGTTCAGAGTCATGGATGACGACCTCCCTGATCCTGCCGAAGCACTGCCGGCACTCCTTAAAAGCTGGAATATCGCCAGCAAGGAATACTGGGTAAGGCAATATGACCATGAGGTTCAGGGTTTAAGCCTGATCAAACCCTTTGTAGGGAAAAAACTGGACGGTCCTTCCGACGGAACATCCATAAGGACTGGTTTCGGCCTTGAAAGCGGTATCGGCATAGGCCTGGGACTGATCCCCAGGTACTCCAGAGCAGACACCTATCACATGGTCACCAATTCAGTGGATGAAGCGGTCAGAAACCTGATATGCACCGGGGCTGACCCAGACAGGATTTTCGGCCTCGATAACTTCTGCTGGCCGGACCCAATCCAAAGCGAAAAAACCCCGGATGGCAAATATAAACTGGCTCAGCTGGTAAGAGCACTCCAGGGGCTTTTTGATATAACCCAGGCCTATGAAATACCCCTTATCAGCGGAAAAGATTCAATGAAAAACGATTATGGAAAGGGAAAAGATAGGATAAGCATACTCCCGACCCTCCTCTTTACAGCCATAGGCAGAGTAGAAAATATCAGTAACGGACAGACCACGGATTTTAAAAAGCCCGGAACTCTTATCGCTGTAGCGGGGCTTACCAGGGATGAACTTCAAAACAGTCAGCTTTATGAAATATACGATATCCAGGGAGGTACCATCCCCAGGGTAGACTTTAAGTCCAATATCTCTCTTTTCAGGAAGATATACCTTATGCTTAAGGAAAACCTTCTGCTTTCCATACATGATATCAGCGACGGCGGACTGGCATGTGCCCTTGCGGAGTCAGCCATAGGCGGAGAACTGGGTTTTGAGGTTGATCTTGCCAGGGTACCCGCCCCGGGATGGATGCACCCGGCCAGGACAATGTTTTCTGAATCCCCCGGAAGATTCGTCCTGAGCTTCGCGCAGGAAGCCCTTCCCCATGTACGGAAGATTGTAGAGGGCTCTTCTTTTGCAGTGATCGGCGAGGTCAGGGAAAGCAGGGCTATGATTTTCAGTTCAGAGAAGGCTGTTTACAGGTATAGCCTGGATGAGATAAAGGATGCCTTCTGCAGAACCCTGATTTTTTAAGGAGTACATTTATGAGAAAACCATTAGCCATAATACTTACAGGATACGGTATAAACTGTGATTATGAAACTGAGCATGCTTTCCTTGCAGCCGGAGCAGACACCAGGAGACTTCATTTCAATGAGCTTACACAAAACAAGGATATTCTCAGAAATGCCCATATATTTGCCATCCCCGGCGGTTTCAGCTTCGCGGATGATATTGCATCCGGCAAAATTCTGGCAAATAAACTTAAATTCAAGCTTATGGATGTCCTGACCGAATTTATAAACAGAGGCAGGCTTATCATCGGAATATGCAATGGTTTCCAGGTCCTGATCAGACTCGGGCTTCTTCCGGGATACCCCATGATGGCCCAGCATGCATCCCTTAGCATAAATGATTCCAGCATCTTTGAAGACCGGTGGGTATATCTGAAAACCAGGGAAAAAAATCCATGTGTTTTTTTAAATGGAATAAAAAGGATGTTTCTGCCTGTCCGCCACATGGAGGGCAAGCTGGTCATAAAGGATAAAAACATCCTGGAAAAGGTAAAGAATAACAGGTCTGACTGTCTTATTTACACATCACCATCAGGTGATAAAGCCCATTATCCATATAACCCCAATGGTTCTTTGTGCGATATTGCCGGATTATGCGACAGAACTGGAAGAATATTCGGCCTGATGCCCCATCCGGAGGCTTATAACCATCCCTCGAATAACCCTTATTATATGAGTCTCTGTAACCAGGATTTCCCCTCAGGCCTGGAGATAATGAAAAATGCAGTAATATACTTCCAGTAACCTATGAACCCCGTTTTAAACTTCAAAAAGAAATATACAAAGATTTATTACCTTCTGCTTGCATATTTTGTCTACCTCTTGTATTACCCTGTGAATATATTTACCAGCGGTGCCGGAAAATTCACCCTTAATTTTATCTGGCTCGATGATTTGATTCCTTTTGTTCCTGCTTTCCAGATCTGGTATATTTTTATTTTTCTATTTCCATTTTTCGCTGTTTTTTACATCAGGGACGACCGTTATATAGAGCTTACAGCAAAAGTTATAATGTTTCAATATCTGGCCGGTTATGTAATTTTCCTCCTCTATCCGGTAAAGATGATCAGGCCAGATGTGGAGCCTGACAGCTTTATAAGATGGATGATTTACGTAAATCACCTGGTGGACCAGCCATACAACTGCTTTCCTTCACTGCACATGGCCTGTTCCCTGAGCATAGCCCTGGTAATTTTCAGACTCAATAAAAAGCACTCAATCATACCCTTTATCGTGGCAGGGCTTATAGGCCTGAGCATAGTTTATGTTAAAGCCCACACGGTATTTGACGGACTGGCTGGAATTCTGCTGTCGATTTTATCTTATATTCTGTTCATTAAGCCCTACAGGTTTGAAAAGCATGAATCCCAATACCACAGGAGCCCTGCGGTATTTCTCTGGGTCTTTTTGATATATGGCTTTATAATGCTGGGCTCTTACATCCTATACAGACTGGGAGCCTTCATCTAAATCGAAGCAGTTTCGAAGCAAAAACGAAGCAAAAGGGACGGATCTTTTTGCTTCACCCGGATATTTCAATCCCAATACTTGTACTTTAGTGACTTTTACCCTGAACATTATATTCTAATAAGAACAGCTGTCATATCATCTGAAATGTTGTTCTCTGAGGATATATCCCTTACCCACATAACAAGCCTTTCATATATTTTATTCAAGGGCTCTTTACTTAAGGGGATTATTTCCCTGATCATCTGTTCACGGCTGTACTGATAGCCCCTGGCAGTCATGATCTCCACAAAACCGTCAGTAAATAGTACTATTACATCCCCCTTTTTCAGCTGAGCTGAATTTTTATTAAATTCACGGTCTTTCAGTATTCCCGTCACTATATTATGAGATTCCAGCTCAAGTGCTTTATCTCCCCTTATAATGACAGGCTCAGGATGACCGGCATTAATGAATTCTAGCTTCAGACTGTTTTTATCAATCCTGCCGTATATCAGGGAACAAAACTGATTTTTTGCACTGTATTCATACAGGTACAGGTTAAACCTTCCAATGATATCCTTTATATCCGGAGCGGGTCTTTTCACTGACTCAAGCCTCAGGTAGGTCAGGGATGAGGCCATTAGAAGAGATGCGGATATACCCTTTCCGCTTATATCGCCGATACAGAAGTCAAAACGGTCTTCGTCCAGCTGGGAAAGGTCATAAAAGTCACCACTGACCATTTTGGCCGGAATACATCCGCCAAATATTTCGACGCCTTCTATAACAGGAAATTTTTTGGGGAAAAATGTGGTCTGCACCATCTGGGCAATAGCTATCTCATTATCCAGTTTCTCCTTCTCCTTTACCTTTAACAGCAAACCCTGTATATCGCTGGACATTCTGTCAAAAGTTCTGGTAAGCTCTCCCAGCTGGTCTTTCCTCCTTGAACCAATTGGCAAAGTGAAATTGCCCTTTGCTATTTCTTTGGATTTCTTATGCAGCTGTTTGATAATATTGGTTATGGAAAATGAAAAGTAGAGGCTTATTATAAGGGAAACTGCCTGGGCTAAAAGCACCATGGAGGCTATTATTATCAGGAGCCCTACAATCAGGCCTTCAGGTATAAGATTAGAGTCTGCTATACGGATATACTTATTCAGCAGAGAACGAAAATCAGTCCTGAAAACACCGGTTACCTTGGCAACCCTGTCTTTAGCATCCCGGGGCAGAAATACAGCATCCTTTGCTAATAATGCCATAAATCTGCCGGCTCCCGGGGGCAGGCTGTCTTTCCACTCCTTTAGCTCTGTTTTCTGGGTTGTCAGAGAAGATACTTCAACATTGCCTGAAGCTGCAACTTCCAGTTCACCCTCATCATTCCTGCTGATATTGATGGATACATCATCCTCTTCCTCAAAATCTTCCTTGTTGTAGCCCAGATAACAGAAAAATATATGGCCCCCTATCTTATGGGCAAGGATATCTGTGTAGGACTTTGCAAGGGGAACTGCTGAAATCGCATCATACCTGAAGGCGGGGTTGCTGTGCCTGTCAAAAACCTGCATAATATACGGTCTGTTATTGAAAACTACATAATCGCAGTCAGATATTTCTTCTCTGGAAGCAAAAGGAATATCCCCTTCACCGTAAAGATAGAGCGGATTATGATTATTATCATAAACAATAAAAAAATAACTTAATCAAACAAAATTACTAACCATGAAAACAACAATCAT
>CAYSKJ010000019.1:0-7153 GCA_964431655.1 uncultured bacterium
CGATATCTTCACTCATACCGAATTCTATAACCATTTTCCTTGCTATCTTGGTTGCTTTTATAAAATCATTGCTGGACCCCGAAGTCTGGGTCTTCAGGACCAGCTCCTCCGCTGTCCTGCCTCCAAGAAGGATGGATATGGCAGTCTCCAGGTATTCTCTGGTATAATTGTGCCTGTCATCAATGGGAAGTTGAAGGGTAACTCCCAGGGCATAACCCCTGGGTATTATGGTTATTTTGTGCACAGGGTCCGCTTCCGGGCTAAAATAGGCTACTACCGCATGACCGGCCTCGTGAACGGCAATGAGCTCTTTTTCCTTCTGACTGAGGACAAGGCTTTTTTTCTCAATACCTATCATAACCTTATCCTTGGCATACTCAAAATCCTGGGGTTCTACCCTGTCATGATTTCTCCGGGCGGCAATAAGAGCCGCCTCATTGACCAGATTGGCTATATCAGCCCCGGAAAAACCCGGAGTGCCCCTGGCAAGAGTCTTAAGATCAACCATGCTGTCAAGGGGGACCTTCCTGACATGAACCTTGAATATCTCTTCTCTTCCCCTTATGTCAGGAACGGATACATATACCTGCCTGTCAAATCTGCCCGGCCGTAAAAGAGCAGAATCCAGAACATCAGGCCTGTTGGTGGCTGATATCAGGATTACCCCGATATTGGTCTCAAAGCCGTCCATCTGAACAAGAAGCTGGTTTAGAGTCTGTTCCCTCTCATCATGGCCTCCGCCTATACCCGCACCCCTGTGCCTGCCTACTGCATCAAGCTCATCAATGAAGATAATGCAGGGTGCATTTTTTATTCCCTTATCAAACAGGTCCCTAACCCTTGAAGCACCGACTCCTACATAAAGCTCAACAAACTCTGAACCGCTAAGGCTGAAAAAAGGCACGCCGGCCTCTCCTGCCACGGCCTTTGCCAGAAGGGTTTTCCCGGTGCCGGGAGGCCCTACCAGCAAAACACCCTTGGGAATTCTGCCTCCCAGGGTCTGAAACTTTTTGGGATTTTTCAGGAATTCAATTATCTCCATAAGTTCCTCTTTGGCTTCATCCACCCCTGCCACATCATCAAAGGTCAATATATCTTTCCTGGCATAAAGCCTGGCCTTGCTTTTCCCAAAGGCCACCGTCCTGCTGTTTCCTGCCTGGACCTGCCGCATAAACATCATCCAGAAAAAGAATACCAGCATAACCGGCAGAAGAAAAAGAATACCGATGCCAAAAAAACTCTGTTTCTCCTTCTTAAATACAATATCGATATCCTTGTCCCCCAGGTCCTTGTATAAATCATAACTTCTGAAGGGAATTATGGTTAGAAACTTGCTGCCATCCCTGAACTCTCCTTTTATGTCCATGCCGTCAACGATTATGCCTTTTACCCTGTTTTTATCAACATTATCAATAAATTCTGAATAACTGAGGTCTGTGTGGCCTGATGGCACATCGACAAATATAAAATAGGTAAATACCACCAGAATTATTGCCATTATAATATATAGATTTTTTCTATTTCCCAAACGGTAATTCCTCCTTGACAATTAATGAAAAGATTCTTGATATTCTTGAGCTGTCATCAATATTTTCTGAAATAAAATCATAAAATTTCCGCAGGGAGAAAGGCTCTTCCTTTTTGAAAAGCACGCTGAAGGTATAACCCCAGCCATGGTTTCTTAAATCTTTTATATGGTATTTGTCCTTTGAGCCGAACTCCCGCATTAAGCATGAGAACCTGTTAAAATCCATGCATTCAGTTATAATGCCCAGTACATACATATTTACCTTTTTCAGTAAAATATCATATTTATCCGTAAAATACAAGCCTGTTATCCTTATCCCATCAGGGAGAAGCCTGTTCATATCATCTCTGCCGACGTTGACACGGGATGTAAGATGAATGTCAAATATTTCATTTTCCCCCTCCATGCCCAGAGGAAGAGGGGGCAGGGCATTATATACCGGAGCGGGATTGTAACCCCTGCTGTACTCTACGGGAAGCTTTAATATCTTGATCATTCTTCTAAGGGATTCAATGGTATCCATATTCCCGAGATATCTTGCCAGATCCCTTTTTTGATAAACCAGCCTGAGAATGCTGCTATTCAGGGGAACATCCGGCATGGCGTCCGGTACTGGCACCCTGTTCATGTCCTGTCTGACAGCCCTGCTGAAACAAGTCACACTGCTGCCGATACCGCAGTTATTGCAGAAACTTGCTGAACATTTTTTTGTTTGAACAGCATCCTTTGACCTGTCCCACTCCTTTTTTAAAAATTCTGATGAGATACCCGGTTTAATATGATCATAAGGAAGGGCCCGGGAACAATCCCTCTCTGAATAGATGGTCTCATAGGGATAATCCATGCATCGGAGCGATTCTTTCCAGATATCATACCGGAAAAAGTCGCCCCAGTTGGAAAACCTCTCCCCCTTCATGAATATATCGTACAGAACAGCACCGAGCCTTCTGTCGCCTGTGGACAAAACAGCCTCGGCAAATGCCATATAAGGACTGTTGTCCTTGATAACTATCTTTTTGTTCCTGATATTGCGCCTAATATAGCCTATCTTCTGAGAAAGCTTTTCCTCATGCTCAAAAGCAGCCCACTGGAACGGTGTAAATGCCTTCGGGACAAAAGGCGATATCCCGAGGTTCAGTCTTCCTGCTCTGTTTCTTATCCTGCTCCCGGTCCGGCTTAATTCACTGGAGAGAATAATTATATCCTCGATATCCGACTCAGTTTCCCCCGGGAGCCCTATCATGAAATAGCACTTTATCAGGTCCCAGCCGTTTGCATAGGCATACCCGCAGGCATCCAGAATTTCCCTTTCAGATATATTCTTGTTAATAATATTCCTGAGCCTCTGGCTTCCTGCTTCAGGAGCTATGGTGAAACCTGCCTTTCTGACGCAGGAGATATATCCTGCCAGGCTGTCATCCAGCATGCTGGCCCTTATGGACGGCAGGGATATATTTATCTTATGTTCCTTAGTAAGATCTATTATTTCGGGGAGAAGGCTGTCAAGCCCTGGATAATCCTCAATATTCAGACTTAGAAGGGTAAGGGATTCATAAAACCCATAATCCAGCAGACTTAGGAGTTCAGTTATCATGCTGTCTGCGGACTTGGGCCTGTACGGCCTTGATATATAGCCCGACTGGCAGAAGCGGCAGCCGTTCACGCATCCCCTTGCCGCCTCTATAACCGCCCTGTTGTGGACAGGCTTTACATTGGGAAGCATCCTGTTCATTGCGGTACTTTCAGGTACTTTTATTTCAAAATGCCCATGGGGGGCTGCTATTTCTTCTTTTAAGCATTCTGTTCCATCATAGATCCCGTTGATATACCTTGGCCGATAGAAAGAAGGGACATATACCCCCCTGATTCCAGAGAGTTTTTCAAGAATACGGGCTCTTTCACCACCGCCGGAAAGAATTCCTAATATATCAATTATCGCTTTATCAGCCTCTCCAAGAAAGAAAAAATCAAAAAAGTCGCTGTAGGGTTCAGGATTGGATATGCCCTGCCCTCCGCAGAAAATAAAAGGGGATGTCTGGCCGGCACGCTGGGAAGAAAATATGGGTATATGGCCCAGTTCAAGCAGATTTATTCCATTGATTACTGATAGTTCTGTCTGCATGGACAGACCCACAGCATCAAATTCACTGAGGAATGAGTGGGTCTCAAGGCTGAAAACCGGTATATTCTCTTTTCTAAGGAGCTCCTCAAGGTCAGTCCAGGGAGAAAATACACGCTCGCAGAAATAATCCGGGTGGCTGTTAATTCTATGGTAAAGAATCCTTATGCCGAGGTTGCTCATTCCAATTTCGTATATGTCGGGAAAGGCAAGGGCAACCCTGTAATTCCAGCCTTTTTTATCCAGGCAGGAGCCTACCTCCCTTCCTGTGTATCTTCCGGGCTTGTCCACCCGGTTAAGCAAATAGGACAGTGTAGATTTATCAACCGGCATTTCTAATCTCCAAAACGTCTCATCCTTATGTTTATTATAATTCCTATCAATATCATGTTAAGCAGGAGAAAAGAACCTCCATAGCTCATCAGGGGCAGGGGAAGGCCAGTTATAGGAAGAAGCCCTATAACCATGCCGATATTTACAAAGGTATGTGCAAATAAAAGAGATACGATGCCGATACAGAAATACCTACCGAAATTATCCCTTGCCAGCTTGGCTGTTTCGATTATCCTCAGGAAAAGCAGGCTGTAAAGGGAAATAAGGATTAATACTCCGAAAAAGCCCCATTCCTCAGCATAAGCGCTGAAGATAAGGTCTGTATGGTGCTTTGGAAGGAACCTGAGTTTGCTCTGTGTCCCCTGGAGAAACCCCTTGCCGAAAAACCCCCCGCTGCCTACCGCTATTATTGACTGCCTTTGCTGGTAGCCGGAACTTAAAGCTGTTTCGCTGGGACTTATGAAAGACAGTACCCTTTCCTTCTGGTAGGGCCTGAGAACGCTGTATATCAAGGGAATTATAAGCATGAGAAGGAGAAGGGATATGATAATAATTTTTCTCTTCAGGCCGGCTGAATATACTATGCTTAAAAATACAGGGATGAGCATTATAGCCGTGCCTAAATCAGGTTCCTTCAGTATCAGAATGGTCAGCACTGAAAACATGATACCGGGGATCAGCAGGTCTTTCAAGCCTATATTCAGCTCTTTTTTCCTGGAAAAATACTCAGCCAGAACCAGGGTCAGGACAAGCTTTGAGAATTCAGAAGGCTGGAAAGAGAAGTATCCCAGCCACAGCCATCGTTTAGCCCCGTATATTTCCCTGCCAGTAAAAAGTACGAGTACCAGAAGGATTATCAGGACAATTAAGAGAAAATATGAAAAATGCTTAAATACATCATATTTGGGTATAATGACAAGGAACATGAAAAACAGGCCGAATAAAAACCACAGGAGCTGTCTTACCCAGTAACGGCTGGAAAAAGGTATCCCCTCAGAATGGGACTGGGTGCTGTATATGGTCATCAGGCCTATAACCACAATAAGGAGCATCAGAAAAAACAAAAGGAAATCAAACCTCCTGAGATTCTCCATTATATTCATAAATATCCCCTAATCTGCATAGTTCTCAAAATAATAACGGTATATATTCTTTGTTATGTCAATCCTCTCCCTGCTGCCATCTTCCCCCCCGTGGGCAATAAAAACAACTGCAACAATCCTTGGATCATCCCTTTCAGCAAAACTTGCAAGAAAATTGTGGTTTCTTAGATTATAAGGGATATTTTCCCTGGGAATCCTTGAAAGGGATGCTATCTGCGATGTTCCCGTCTTTCCGGATACCTGGTGCCCGGGGATGAAAGCTCTCCTTGCAGTGCCCCTCTGATGGCTGAATACCTTTTCAAGACCATTCTTAACAATCCTCAAAGCATTTACATCAATTTTCTCTGATACATCCCTCACATTGACGGGGTCAATTATATTCTCCATGCTGATGCCCCTGTAATCCTCTATGTCTTTTACCAGCCTGGGTTTTATGAGTTTCCCCTCGGAAGCAACGAATCCCATCATTACTGCGAGCTGGAGGGGTGTCACCAGCAGGCTTCCCTGCCCAATGGAGACTGATATGGTTTCCCCCGGATACCAGGGTTCGTTTCTGGCTCTCATCTTCCATTCCGGACTGGGCACGAGGCCGCTGTTTTCGCCGGGAAGTATTATTCCTGTCTTTTCGCCCAGGCCCATCATGGTGCTGTATTTATGTATCCTGTCTATCCCAAGCCTGTCCCCCAGCTGGTAGAAAAAGACATTGCAGGATTCAGCAAGGGCATGGACAACATTCAGATTCCCATGGCCGTGGCTCTGCCAGCAGTTGTAAACCCTGTTTTTCAGGTTTATGGCCCCGCCGCAGTAAAAACTGGTCTTTTCTGTAATGATATGCTCACTGAGGCCTCCAAAGGCAATTACAGTCTTAAATACAGACCCGGGGGAGTAAAGACCGGATATTGAGCGGTCCTGGAGAGGCTTTAACGGATCGCGGATAAGCTTCTGCCACTCGCTCAGGCTTACCTCAGGAAAGAATATATTGGGGTCAAAGCCGGGTTTGCTTATAAGGACCAGCAGGTCTCCCTTTTCAATGTCCATTACAATGATAGAGCCTGACCTGTAATTTTCAAGAAGCCCGTAGCAGAACATCTGAAAATCCTTGTCAACGGTCAGATAGACATTATTGCCCCGTTTGGGAGAAATATTGCTGATTTCAAACACCTCTCTGCCCAGGGCATCCACTTCAATGATCCTGTTTCCGTCGGTACCCTTAAGTATGCCGTTCAGGCTGTTTTCAATACCGGTTACCCCGAAATAGTCACCTGTCCGGTAACCGTATTCTTTGAGGCTTTCCAGGGATACTTTGTCTATTTCCCTCATATAGCCCAGAACATGTACAAAGGCTTCAGAAAAATCATATTTTCTTAAGGGAGCGATCTTTATCATAAAACCCGGAAGGTTGCTGTATCTGCTTTCTATCCTGGATACCTGCCGGAAGGTAAGATTCTTTATCAAAGGGTATTCTGCATAGGAGCTTATGCTGGACAGGCGGTTCTTCATCTCGGAGACCCTGTCCCAGCTGTAATCCATAAGCTCGCAGATAAGGGCCAGTTCCATGTCCACATCCTCTATGTCTTCCTTGATTACATACAGATTGAACGAAGGGCTGTCGTAGGCAAGAAGGGTCCCGTTTTTGTCATAGATATTGCCCCGCGGTGAAACGATCCTGACATCCCTCAGCCGGTTTTTCTCGCTCAGGTTCTGGAATTCATTGCCTCTCAGAACCTGCAGGTCCCATGTTCTGAAAAGCAGGACAAGGTTGGCAAATATTATCATTACAGTAATGACATTCAGCCTGGAAAAAAACCTGTTCAGCTTATCTCTGGATTCATACATATCAGGCTGATGACCCGGGCTCCCGGCTTACAGATATCCAGTCAAGAAGATAAAAGAGAAGAAGGCCCGAAAGCACATTAATGGAAACTGTTTTTATAAAAAGGACGGGTGAATAACCCGTATTTACACTATTGCCAGAAAAATAAAGCAGGAACAGCTTTATAACCAGGTATGTAAGAAAGGATACAGACAGCATAAGCATCTCTGCCAGCCGGGAGGCTATGATAACAAAGC
>CAYSKJ010000019.1:7163-29746 GCA_964431655.1 uncultured bacterium
TGCTGTAATAGATGATAAAGCTTATAATAAGGAACAGCAGGGCATTTATGCCTATAATATCGTTATTGAATATATCAGAGACAATTCCCGTAATAAAGACAAAAAAAAGCATATTGCGGTCTTCTTTGAGAGAGAGATACACTGCCAGGGACAACAGCAGGTTTATTTCCATGAGGCTGATTATATACCTGTTCATGATAAATAGCTCAAAAAAGGGTAGAAGCAGTATCAGAATACCCAGCTTTATGTATTTCATAATCCCCTTTCACCGCGACTTTCGTTTAAGTTTAACTGCATCAGGTAGAGATACCTGGATGTATAGGGAGAGCCGTTCAGCTCCACATATATATCATAAAAGAACTTGGAGGGGTCCTTTTCATATTTAATAATATCACCCACATATATATTCCTGGGAAAAACTCCATCCAGGCCCGATGTATAAACCCGCTGAGGAAAGGTAATATCAAGGTTCTGGGGAACATAGTAAAGGCTTCCCCTGAGGGTTCCGTTCCCTTTGATTATCCCGTTTATTCCGTCAGTTTCAAGGTATACTGCCATCGCTGTCTTATTCGAAATGGTAGTTCTTACAACAGAAAACCTGTTATGAACCTCCACTACATATCCCAGCAGGCCCTTTTCACTGATCAGGATGTCATACTCCCTGACACTGTCCTGACTTCCCCTGTCTATAATAAGGTCCCTGTTCATGCTGAACCCTGACACTCCAGTTATCCGGACAGCCTTATAGAGGTAAATCTCCTGTCTTTCAATCCCCAGCAGTCTTTCAAGCCTTTGAAATTCCTGCCTGTAGGCATGGAAATCATTTAACCGGTTCCTCAGATAGAGATTTTCCTTTTGAAGAAGCTTTATCTTCTCTTTCTGGTAAAGAAAATATTTCAGATTGTACCTGAAAGAATCTACTGAATCAGGTATATAGGAAATGATGGATTCAATGGGCGAGAGGTATTCAAAAAAAAACCGCCTCAGGGATGGCGCAAACATTATGACCCTTATCTGATAGGTTATCAGGAGAAAGGACAGAAGAAGAAGTGTAATAAAGGTGAATAAAACTCGGTAGTGAGGTTTTTCCATCATTGTGTCCGATCTTTTCTCTCAGCTGGTCAAAGCAGTTTAGAACTCAGCCTTTTCTCCTTTCTGTGATCGGATATGGCTGTATATCATGTCCTCCATCTTATCCTTCAGATAGAGCTTTTGCCTTTTGAGGTTTTTAATGTCCATTTTTTCGGAATCCGAGAGAACTATTTTCATTTCTATGCTCTCAATCTTTTCATGAATTGCCTTGTGCTCCTCGTAATTTTTCTTAAACTCATCAGAATTGCACAAAAGATACCTTTTGGAATTATCATAACTATTATTCATGCCCTCTCCTTTATCCATTTTTTATATTCTACATCTATGCTTTCAATATGTTCTTTAATATTAACATCCATAAGGACAGCATCCTGGCCGTCAGCATAGTAATTCTTCCTTAAACCGCTGACAGCAAACCCCGCCTTTTTATAAAGACAGACAGCCGGTTTGTTTATTGAATTAACCTCCAGCTGGACGAGCTCTATTTCCTTATTGTTTAAAAGGTAGCCCAGCAAAAAGTATAAAAGCATCTCCCCCAGCCCCATGCGCCGGTAATCAGGCCTTATCCCGATCCTGTCAATATTTGCTGAAGGTTGTATAAGAAGGACATTTGCATAACCTGCCAGGGCATCTCCTGAAAAAAGACAGAAAAAAAGGGTGTATTCCCTTAAGGATAAGGGTATGATGCCTGCTGCTGCCCTGGCATTAAAAAGCTCCCTTTCCATCCTCATGATAGTACCGGAATATTCTTCTCTGTAGAAATCTATATATATGTTCCCGTTTTTTTTAAGGTAGTGCCACATTTCCAACTGATAAATTTTGTTGAAAGATCACATGTATACCAGTATATTTTATTTTTTCATTAAAACAAGGATAAAATTTTCATGTCTTTTAACCGCATTGATCCCAGGGATTTGAGTATTTCCCAGATGAAGGATTTTTTTCTCAGCAAGGGTTTGAGCTCCTTCAGGGCATCCCAGCTTTTTTCATTCCTTCATCGCTACAGGAAAATGGACTTTGAGGAACTTACCAACTTTTCAAAAGACTTCAGGAAGAAGTGCGGGGATTGGTTCTATTTCCGTATAATAGAGCCTGTAAAGCTTTTTGAATCGTCTGATACTACCATAAAAATACTGTTCAGGCTGGAAGACGGTTTGCACGTAGAATCCGTGATGCTTTCAAACCGGGGACGATATACTGCATGCATTTCATCACAGGCAGGCTGCAGATTCGGATGCAGATTCTGCAGGACTGGCTCCATGGGTTTCAAACGTAATCTTTTCCCGTCGGAAATTGTTGAGCAGTTCGGTTATCTGAATTCCCTCCTTCAGGAAAAAAACGGAAAAGGGATTACAAACCTCGTTTTCATGGGAATGGGTGAGCCCCTCGATAATTATGACAATGTGCTTACAGCTGTGGAAATACTCTCTCAATCAGGCGGATATGAACTTTCCAGGACCAGGATGACCATATCCACCTGCGGCCATATTGAAGGCATAAAAAGCCTTATCAAAGACTCAAGATCACCCCAGCTGGCAATATCGCTCAATTCCCCGGAACAGGAAAAAAGACGGAGCATTATGCCCTGTGCAGAGCGCTGGAGTCTTAAAGAGCTTATAGATAGCGCCATTGAGTTCTCAAGGATGAAGAAGGAAAGGGTTACCCTCGAATATATAATGATGGAGGGATTTAATGACTCCCTGAGCGATGCGGACACTCTCTTAAGGCTTATACGGCAAAAAAACTGCTTCAAGATAAATCTCATACCCTTCAACAGCGGTTCCGGCCTCGGATTCAGACCTTCCTCCCGGGAGCAGATAATCCGGTTTCAGAACCATCTTAAGGCTAACCGGCTGTCAGCTCACTTAAGGCAGACAAAAGGCAGTGATATCCTTGCTGCATGCGGACAGCTCGCTTATATGAACGGAGAAAAGGCATGAGAGACCCTCTGATTAAAAAAGTAGCCGGAACAATGAATAAATACTGCCTGGTAAAAAAAAATCAGAAAATTTTCCTTTCCTTTTCAGGGGGCATGGACTCAACAGTACTTTTTCATGTACTTGACAGCCAGAAAAACTCAGGGGGTTTTTCCATCTGCCTTCTTCACATCAACCATAATATCCGAAAGGAGTCTTCCAGGGAAGAAAGATGGGCCGCTGAGTTCAGTGCCGCAATGGGCGCACCCCTTGTTATAAGGCGCCTTAAACCGGATAACCGAAGCAGTTCCTGCAGCCTTGAGGAATGGGCTCACCATGAAAGATACAGGTTATATGAAAGTATGCTGAAACAGTACCCCGGCTCTTTAATTGCCACTGCCCATCATTCCGGTGATAACCTTGAAACCCTTCTGCTTTCTCTGTTCAAGGGCAATATAGGACATCCTTTCTGCGGGATGAGCATGAAGACAGGTTCAATCATAAGACCCCTGCTTCATGTATCAAAGGAGGAAATATGCGATTTTGCCAAAAAATTTGGTCTGAGCTATATTACCGATCCCTCCAACGATGATTTATCCTTTGAAAGAAATTTTCTAAGGCATGCCATAATACCGGGTATTGAGGAAAGGTTTGGCGGTATCCACAGCAGAATAAGCCAGATTACCTCCCGCTATGCCCTCCAGAAGGATTATATAGATTCAATGATATGCTCCTTTATTGATAAACACTGCACCAAAAGTCCAGGCAAAATCCTGATGGACCTTGACAGCTACAAAAAACTGCACACTGCTTTGAAGTATGAAGCAATAAGAAGAATTCTTTTTATGATTTACCGGAGCAATAAAATTGTCTCTTACAGGCTGGTATCAGAAATATTCAATTATATCGACAAGAAGAAGGGGAATGTCAGCATGCCCGGGGATGCAAAATGTCTTGTATCAGGCCGTTACCTTGCTTTTCTGACGGGTTCAGAAACCTAACTTTTCCTTTATTTCCGGGTCTCTGCTTAAGTTTATCGAAAATGGGATTTCAACTTTGAAACTGCTTGCACTATGGTATATATCATAAAAGGTGAGAAGAGCATGCTGCTCCTGGGGGCTGATCTTTCCAAAGATAAGATAGGCTTCGACCGGTGTTTCCTTTGTAATACCTGTCCTGCCCTTTTTTACATACTCCCGGATAAAGGCCCGAAGCTCATGGTTATTGTCTTTCTCAGCAATAAGATAAAGATCAAAGTAGTTCAGCGGCTGCTTGCGGTTATAAGGGTTTAAGACAAGCATAATATTATCAAAGTTTATGGAAACCTCATTATCCCCAAGCCTGGTCGCTGATAATTTTATGATATGAAAATCAGTCATAAAACTCTGTATATCCCCATACCCCAGTATCCTGCCGATATCCTGCTTTTCTGCGCCTTTAACAGCGCTGAGCCTTAAGGATAATACCTCATCCCTGTATTCCAGAGAATCATTACCAGCTTTAACAAGGGGATGACTGGAGGGCATGAGATATACTGAATTCAGAGCAGGTCCGCAGGCACATGCCATGATGGCAATCGCCAGAACTGCTGATATTCTACCTGGCATTACTGACCGGTACACCCAGAGCATAAAAATCAAAACCCATTTCTTCTTTCTGCTTCTTTTTGTAAAGATTCCTGCCGTCAAATATTACAGGTTCTTTCATCAGATTCCTTATCTTTCTCATATCAAGGAATTTAAAGACCCTCCATTCAGTAATAAGGAGAATGGCATCAGCATCCCTGGCCGTCTCGTATGGGTCAGGGCAGTATGTAATATCGGGCATTATAATTTTCGCCTTCTCCACAGCAATGGGATCAAAAGCCTTTATAACGGCTCCTTCTCTTTTCAGTGACCTGATGATTTCAATGCTTTTTGCCTCTCTCATGTCGTCAGTATTGGGTTTGAAGCTCAGGCCGAAAACTGCAAATACACGGTCTTTCATATCAGGAAATCTTTCCCTGATCAGAGACACAAAATGCTCGGCCCTTCGGCTGTTGATATCCACCACCTCTTTTAAAAGCCTGAAATCCACACCGTATTTCTGAGCAGTATTTATAAGGGAAAGGGAATCCTTGGGAAAGCAGGAACCCCCGTATCCGAGGCCGGCATTAAGAAACTGGTTCCCTATCCTTGAATCCATCCCCATGCCGCGCTTTATATCATTGATATCAGCACCGCATTTTTCACACAGGTTTGCAATCTCGTTTATAAATGATATCTTTGTGGCAAGAAATGCATTTGATGCATACTTGATGACCTCCGCCGAGCGGACATCAGTTATTATCATAGGCCTTTCCAGGCTCGAATAAAGCTCCAGAAGCTTCATGGCCACATCCCTCTTTTCAGCGCCTATCACTATCCTGTCAGGATAGAGGGTATCATGGATTGCATCTCCTTCCCTAAGAAACTCCGGATTACTGCATATATCAAAACAATATTTTTTTTGTATCTTTTCCTCGATTATATTTTTAACCAGGTCTCCGGTGCCAACAGGCACGGTGCTTTTATTTACGATTATTTTATACCCGTTGATATATTCTGCTATCTTTTCTGCAGCAGCTGAAACCTGGGAAAGGTCAGTTTCGCCGTCACCGCCGGGAGGAGTCCCGACAGCTATGAATATTATCTCGGAACCTTCCACCGTTTGCCTGTAATCCGTGGTAAATAAAATCCTGCCGGCCTCATGGTTCTTTGTTACCATTTCATCAAGGCCCGGCTCAAAGATGGGCATTATGCCCTTTTTCAGCCCTTCTATCTTCTGGCTGTCATTATCGAGACATATAACGTTATTTCCAAGATCAGCAAAAACTGCCGCAGTAACAAGGCCGACATAGCCTGTCCCAATGATAGAGATATCCAATGCGTGCTCCTCCTAAAATCTATTGTGCGTTTTTATTGAAACTGCCGGTTAAAATCGTTTTATAAATAATCTGCAGGTCAAATTTAAAAGACCAGTTTTCTACATAAAAAAGATCACACTCCACTCTCTTTGAGATGGATGTGTCACCCCTCCATCCATTCACCTGAGCCCAGCCGGTGATACCGCTTTTTACCTTGTGCCTGAGCATATACTCAGGATATTTATCCTTGAATTCATCAACAAAATTCGGAGACTCGGGTCTTGGCCCCACAATACTCATCTCGCCCTTAAGTACATTGATAAGCTGGGGGAGTTCATCCAGTCCGCTTTTCCTTAAAAATATGCCGAATCTGGTCCTTCTCGGGTCATCCTTTACTGTCCAGCCGGTGATAATACCCTCATTTTCCGCCCCTTTTACCATGGTCCTGAATTTGTATATCTTGAAAATCCTGCGGTCAAGCCCCATCCGTTTTTGAGAAAAGAATACCGGCCCCTGGCTTGTGAGCTTTACAAGGACAGCTATAACCAGCATCAGGGGCGAAAAGACTATAATGCCGATTATTGAGGCAAATACATCAAACACCCTTTTTACGAGGCTGTTCCAGCCAGTAAGGGGTGTATGGGATATATCTATTATTGGAATCCCGTCAAGAGACTCCACATTCGATCGCAACAGAATAAGCTCCAGGACATCTGGGATAAGTTTTATATCAACAATTTCTGTTTTGAGCCGGTTTATTATCTCGGCGACTTTATGAAACTGGTGATTGGGAAGGGCAATAAATACCTGGTCTATGCCCTCATTTTTAATAATTTTAATCAGGTCGCTGATCCTTCCCAGAACATTTACACCATAAAGAGCTTTGTTCTGTATGCTTTCGTCATCATCCACAATGCCCTTAATATTTAATCCGTAATAGGAATGATTTATAAGGCTTCGCACAATACCATCGGCAGATTTCCCTGAACCTACTACTATAACATGCCTGAGATTGTATTTTCTCTTTCTCAGCTCTCTGAGAATAAGCCTGATAAGGGTTCTTGAAGAACTGACAAAAAGAAAGTTCAAAAACCAGAAAAGACCTATTACAAGCCTGGAATACTCAATATCCCTCTGGAAGAACATAAACACTACAAGAATAAAGGTAGAAAGAGTAACAGCATTTAAAATCGTGAATATTTCCTCCAGAAGGGATTTGCCTCTTCTTGGCTGGTAAAGGCCCGAAAATTTGAAAACCAGTATCCAGATAAAGGAAATAAAAAAGAAGGTTACGCCTGAAAGATAGTTATACTGGGGCGCTCCTCCGGGTGTCTGAAGGAAATCGAAGAGATTGGTGTAGAACCTGAGATAGTAGGCCAGGATAAAGCAAAGGTTTGTAAGAATTACATCAGCCAGGACAAAAAGGGTAACTATATACTGATGGTATTTTTTAAGCATGCTCTATCTTAACTCCCCTCTCATTCAAATAGCTCTCAAAGCTGGTTTGAAAGCAGGACATGGAAAACCTTTCCGTATTATGCAGAAAATTATCCCTAACTATATCAATCTTTTCAATCAGGTCAAGAGCTTTTTTCAGTTCTTCCTCCTTCTGTTCATAGAACAGAATGCCGGTTTTACCCGGGATGACTGTTTCCGCCGCCCCTCCCCTGCCGAATGCGACTACTGGAGTCATGGCCGACTGGGCTTCTACCGCAGCCATTCCGAAATCCTCCATGGACATCTGTATGAAAGCCCGGGCTTTTTGATACAGCTCTCTAAGGGTTTCCTTGCTTACCTTCTCATAAAATTCTATATTCTTGCCGGCCATGGACCTTAGTTTTTTCATCAGGGGGCCATAACCGACAATTATGAGTTTTTTACCGGTTTTATTAAAGTACGGGATAACAGCATCCACTTTTTTATATTCATTGAGGGCTGAAACCATGAGGTAAAAATCCTCCCTGCTATGCATTATGTCTCCGAAATAAGCTGTGTCGCAGGGAGGATATATGACCTGGGCTTCCCTGTTATAGTATTTTTTTATCCTTTTCCGGACAAACCCGGAATTAGCAATAAAATAATCCACCCGGTTTGAGCTTGTAACATCCCACTGGCGTAGACGGCTGAGAAAACAGCCCTTTACCAGATTCCTTATGCCAAGCTTATTAAGGTCAAAATATACATAGGACTGGTCCCAGATATATCTCATGGGAGTATGGACATAGCATATGTGGACTGATCCGGGATGAGGTATTATGCCTTTTGCTGCGCAATGGCTGGAGCTTATTATATATTTATACCCGGTTACATCCAGCGCTTCTATGGCAGAGGGCATCAGAGGCAAAAGGTAGCGGTAGAAAGAAGAGGAAAAGGGTATTTTATCAAGAAAGCTTGTATAAATGGCATTGCGCTCAATTTTTTTGGAAACCGAACCCTTTCTGTAAAACAGTGTATATATATCCGCAGGGCCGATAACATCAAGTATGTTTTCAAGTACAAGCTCCCCGCCTCTCAAACCCGTAAGCCAATCGTGAATTACTGCTATGTTACCTGTTTTTGGCTTCATAAATCTCCCGGTAAAGACCATAGGTCTTTTCTGCCGATATGTACCACCTGAAATCTTCAAGGAATTTTGTATCCATGCTTTCTCTCAGGCTTTCACGGTTGCTGTAGACATAGGAAAAGGCATCTTTCATCTCCTTTATCGAATAGGGATTGACATAAACCGTACCCTCAGGCAGGAACTCCTCCATCGGAGAAGAACTGGAGGCAATAACAGGGGTTTTGAACTGCGTGGCCTCCAGGGCCGGAAGGCCGAATCCTTCGCATAAGGAAGCCAGACACAGGCCCGAAGCCTTTTTATAAAGCAGCGAGAGCTCAGCTGAAGACAGGTAGCCGGTGGTTATTATCCTCGACAGGTCAATATAGCGCTTTATATAGTTTTTGAAGCTCCCGAGGGATTTATTATTTTCCACGCCGGCCAGCACAAGGCGGACATCCGCTCCCGATTCCCTCTGGAACATGGAAAATCCCCTGACTGTATTAATCAGGTTTTTGTGGAATTTCAGATTGCCTACATATAAAAAATAAGGGATCTTGATATTCAGCCCGTCCAGACTTGCCTTTCCCGCTTCATCAAATCCGTTTAACCCGTTGTATATAATCCTGATCTTCCTGTCAGCAACGCCATAATGCCTTACAATATCATCCTTTGTTTTTCGTGAAACTGAAATTATTGAATCAGACCTGCTCACAGCATACCTCAGTACGGGGAGAAGATAGTACTTATGCAGAGGAGTAAACATAAGGTCGATAAACTTTCGGTGAATAAGGTCATGTATGGTTGTTATTACTCTGGATTCCCTGCTTATAAAAAAGGGGACAGTAAAGTGAGGGAAATGCACTATATCTGCCTTAAGTCTGTTTATGGATATCCCGAGATGAAGAAGTTCCCTCATGCTGTACAGGCCTGCCCTGTTCTCCAGGAGATGGAAATTGCTTCCAAGGCTAAGGGGAAAACTCCCGGCGTCCCTGACAATTATAAAAAATTCATCCCTGCCTGTATACTTGTTAAAATTTAGAAGGAGCTGCCTTATATACTCCCCGATTCCAAAATCCGATATCTTTCTCGCATCTATTACAATCCTCACCAAAATCCCCTTGGTGCATAACATATTTAAACAGCTATTTAGTTTTGACTATTAGCTTGATTTAATTTATAAAATAAATTATTAATAATACAACTAAAAAACCATAAAAAAGGGAATATTACAAACAAAGCATGTTAATTTGCAGAAATTGCGGTTGCAGGAATGAAAGCGGTTTATTATGCGGTAAATGCCGTGAATACCTTGTTTATGAGCCTTTTGGCAGGGATTCAAGGCATTTGCTCTTCTCCCTGCTCTTATCAGGACTGGCATATATTTTCTTTTACGGCATCTTTCCTTTGCCTGCCCTTTCATCTTCCCAGGGATATATCTACAGGATTTTTACCAATCATCTCATCTGCAGGGCCATAGCATTCCTGTTTTTCTGGGGAATGTTCTTTTGTTTAATTAAATTTATTATGCTTTACAGACAGAATTATCTTTTCCGTATCGCAAAGACCCTCGATATCCCTTCCCTGCTGGGAATGAATCTTTCTGACATTCCTCGATTCATTGAACAGCTCATTATGGATGTCTATGCAAAAAATAATGTCAGGCTGAACCAGTCGCAGTTTCTATGCTCCCTTTATGAAATTACCAGAAAGCAGTCGGTGAACATAGATGAATTTGTAAATGATCACTTTTCTTCTCTTTATGAACGATTGGAATCAGGTTTTTCAATAATAAGGATTTTTATCTGGGTTTTGCCTGTCCTGGGATTTATGGGGACCATCCTCGGTATTACAAGCTCTATAGACGGCTTCACCCAATCTTTGAGCTTCAAGGGAGACACAGTTATCATGGAGACTCAGGACAGTACCAGCATAAACCAGGTATTCTCATCCCTTACAAAGGTTACCGACGGCCTAAGGACAGCTTTTGATACTACCTTCATCGGCCTGTTCCTGGTCATTCCCCTTATGGTTACCTATACCCTGCTTAAAAATAAGTGTTCAGATTTTGCAAGAAACCTTGAAGCCCTTTTTAAAGCCGATATTGTACCTGTAATATACCCTGCCGGAAACATGGCCAGGTCCCAGACAAAGCTTTATTCCCTGCATCCTGTCCTGGAAAGGCTGAATGAGACCAGCAGGTCCCTGTCAGAGAATATCCAGATATTATCCCTGCGGATTGACAGGATGACCTCGGCAATGAATCCGGAGTTTTCCGGCAGGCATATAGAAAAATCAGGCGATGAAGAAGAATAGGATAAAGGATGCAGATTCTGCAAGGTTCTCTTTTATTGATATACTCTTTTCAACCATAGGAACCATAATCTTTCTTATAGCTGTAAACATTCTGTTTATTGCATCCTTTGAGGGTTTAATGGCTGATTCAGACTCACAGCTGGAAGAGATCGAAAAATCAAGCGCTATCTTTACCCCCCGCAGGATTCAATATGGTATATACGGCTCTCCCCAATGGCTGAACCCTGTCCTGATAATACCCGGCATGGAGAAGTCATCTGCCGTATATAAAAAAACCCTGTATTTTGAAAATAACCAGCAGCTGAAAGATTTTATAAAACTTATAAGCGAGCAAAACTGCATAAACAAAGGCAGGGGGATGAAAAAAAGATACAGCCTGATTATGGGCATAGGACCCCAAAGCTACAGCATCGCTGATGACCTGAGCCAGTTTATGCTTGAAATGGAAACAGATCTGAAGACCCGTTATAAAAAGGATTTTTATCCCATGAATATTGCAAAAATTCCACTTAACCGGGAACAAAAGACAGATATGGAAAGCGTATGGGAAGAGACAGATATAGACATCCCGATTCCATAATCAGCGATGACAGCACTCTGCTGGATATCATCTCCAATGTTCTTGGAATAATGATTTTCCTTGCAGTCATAATCATGCTTCTTCCCTCCAGCAAAAGGGATAAACCCCGGGAAATCACCAGTCTTGCCCAAAGAACCGAGATTTTTCTTCACAAAAAAATGCCCGTAATAGTTGACATACCCTGGAGCCGTATGGAGGAATACGAGAACATCATTCTCGCGGTGGTATATAAGGACTGCATTATACCGGTGGATTTTGAAAGGATTTATGATAAGCTCAGGGATGAATCAAAAAATACATTTTACTTTGAGAAAAACATAGATGACCTTTTCGTTATTACCACAATCCCTGTCTCCCTTGGCGATGCAAAGAATGCCTGGTTTTCCTTTTCTCCGCCTTATGATAAAAAAAGGGAGGCTTCTCAGGGAATAGATGAAGAAATTAAAGGGCTGAACCCGTCAAAGACCAGGATGGTCTTCTTCGTCTACCAGGACGGGCATGAGATTTTTTATGATTATTACTATAAATACAGGGACCTGGGCTTTAATATAAGCTGGTTTGCCATGCAGAACCATGACAACAGGCACTATATAGGCTATTCCTATGAAGGGACCAAGGTCCAGGCAGAATAATGCCCAGGCTGACAAACCAGATTTTTACACCAGGCATCCTTGGTATTAGGACCCTTACAGGAATCGCCTTTGCATGTTTTGCCGTATTTTCAATACTGGTATTCCTGTTTGCATATCTTAATATATTCAATATAGAACCTCTTATGTACGAACTTTGCCAGGAATCCAGGCCTTCAAGCATTTCTGACCTGATTAAGGCACTGAAACAGCGTTATGAAACTCCTTCTGATATACAGCTTCTAGGCTCAGTATATTTTGACAGGTATCCCTATGCATATTTCGAGGAATCCCATGAAAAAAACATTTTCCGCCTGCTCAATATTGCCCTGCAATGGGGTTTAAGGAATTCCAGGGACTACTATCTTGATGAAATGATAAAACTCGCCGAAGATTCTTCCAATCCTCTGCTTAGATACAGGATATACCTTCACATTGCCGTATATTATTCGCACTCTGCCGAAAAGTACGGCAACAGCCTGCATATGTCGCTTTACAAGGACTATCTGGACAGGGCAGACAGGATCTACCTGGAAGAAAAACTCAAGGTGGACCTGGATTATAATTATGCCTATTACTATTTTCTGGAAAAAAAATATGACAGATCCCTGAGGTACCTGAACAGGGCTCTTCGTGACGAGCTCTTCATAGATGCCAGGCTTCTCCAGCTGATTTTATACATCTCTATTGACAAGAATGAGTATTTTTACCGCATGGAGGCCTATAAACTGACAAATTCCATTATTTCAAATCCTGAAATTGAGGAGATGATGATAGTTATAATTTTAAGAATACTGGCGGAGCAAAGTGAAAAAAACCCTGGCAACCCGTTTTTCTATTATTTTATGGCAATCTATTATAATAAGCTGAATGATACGGAAAAAGCCCTGGAAAATGCCCTGCGCTTCGGTAATACTTATAAAAAACCCGTATATGATTATTTTATTGAAGACAATAAAATCAGGATAAGGAACCTGGAAAAACTTAGGGGAACGTCGAATGATAGACTATAGCCTCTATTACTCCGTTGCGCTGGTTTTCGTCCTGAACCTTGTGGCTGTTTCCAAAAACCCGGTCAGGCTGACCGCCATTAGGACCGTACTTTCCTATATTCTTTTAGTGAGGGTTATCCTGTACGATGAGATGTTAAGCAGAAGCCTGTCTGCAGTTTTCCATTCTGTTGACCTTCTGGTATTTAGCCTTTCAAGTATAGTTTTGCTTCTTTTTTTTGTAATTCTGCTTTATACATTTACAGCTTCCTTTTCCCATTACCGTATAACACTTATGCCCCTTGCCCTGATGGCAGGAGTTCTTTCCACCAGGATAACCGCTGATATTTACCTGTTTTTTGACAGGTACACGATACTTTCGCTCCAGTATATGTCCCAGATACTGCAGTTGCGGAATAATATTCCTGAAAATATGCTGACCAGTTCTTTTTCGATACTGATATTCAGCAGTTTTACCGGAATAACAGAGGAGTTTGCAAAGTTTATTCTTTTTTTTGCAGTAATCTACTTTATTTGCCCTGAAAGGGACAAGTTCAATATCATTTTCTACCTGAGCTGTATTGCACTGGGTTTCTCCCTGGTCGAAAATATTTATTATTCCCTGGAATTTGGCCATTATATCAGAATAATGCGGAATATTTTTGCAGGACACCTTATTTTTGCCTTATACATGGGTTATCTTATATACAGAACAGAGGCGGTATTCAAAGCCCCCGGTAAGATTGTCCGGATTCTTATATGCCTTTTTATACCGGCTCTGCTTCATACATTATGGAACTTCTTTTCTTTTCTATCCCTGTTCAGCAGTTATGCAGGTATTGCCTTTTATTTATACTATATACTGCTTGTTGCAGGGCTGTTTTATCTTTTTCTGATAAGAAAAAACTGATGATGCCTTTCAATCTGGATTATCAGCCCTGGGTATATAGATTTCAAATGTTGTGCCATGTCCGGGGCTGCTTTCCACATTAATTATCCCGTTATGTTTCTTTATTATGTCATAAACCATGAATAAACCCAGCCCCGTTCCGATATCCTTGCTTTTGGTAGAGTAAAAAGGATCAAAAATCTTGGCTATGGTCTGTGAATCCATGCCTACACCTTCATCGGTTATGCTGATTACCCAGTAATTGCCTTTCACGGCATCACCGTATATCTGGCAGAAATTATCATCAGCCTCAAAATCCTTTATCCCGAGGGTCAGATTATTGCCGGTACCGGTCTGCCCTTCCTGCATTATTGTCATTGCATGCATTGAATTAATTACCAGGTTAAGCAGGGCCTGCTCGATCTGGCTTGCATTGCCTTTTATATAGGCCGGTGCATGATAAAGCCTGTATCTGAAATTAATGCTTTTATCAATCCCTGCACTGCAAAGACTGGCAACGGTATTCAAGCTCTTATTTAGATCTATCGTGGAAAAATCAGTCTTATCCCTCTTTGTGAGTTTCATCAGCTGTATTATAAGTTCTTTTGCTTTTTCAATTGCTGTGTTCATGCTGTCCAGATACTCTGAAAGCTTATCCCGCTTCTCCTTTTCCATTGCATCTATCTTAATGCGGATAAGGGATATGGAACCGACCAGGACACCCAAAACATTGTTAAAATCATGGGCAAGTCCGCTGGCCAGAGTACCCACTATTTCAAGCTTCTGTGCCTGGATAAGCTGCTGATTCTTCTTTTCAAGTTCGGTAATATCCTCTATGCGGAAAACGGCACCTTCTGACCTTCCCCCCTTGAGAGGGGATATCATAATATCATAATAAGCCCCGGCCTGATTGGGAAAATCTATCCCCTCCCTGAATAACCGGATAGTTTTATGCTCTTTGATTACAGTATCAATATTAATCCTGTATTTATCGAAATAAGGTAGTGCCTCCATAAGGCACTGATCTTTCACATCCCTGTATTCACAGCCTGTAAAACGCGATGCAGCTGTATTCCACATGATAATTCTGGTATCATAATCGACGGCCAGGATAATTGAGGGTATTGAATTAATAACATTGTTAAGGAGGTTTTTCAGTGTTTCTACCTCGAACTTGGACTGCCTGAGGGTTTCCTCACTTTTCAGAAGTTCCTCATTATATTTCTGAATCTTTTCACCAAGTTCGACTGCTTCCTTATAGAGCCTTGCATTCTCAATAGCGCCGGCAATCTGGCTGGTAAGGGCGGAGAAAAATGAAAGATCCTTGTCTGAAAACTCTTTCAATGCAGAATGGCTGTCCACATATATTACACCGAAACGGTAATTCCTGGCCTCGAGGGGAACACACATTACAGACCTCAAATCCAGGTCAAGCATGCTGGTGGTTGCTGACTCTATGGCAGCATCCTTCAGGCATACAGGGGATCCGCTTTCTAAAACCTTCTGGGGGATACTGCGGCTGAAATCCTCTGCAATTTCTCCATCCTCAATGTTTTTTGCCCTTTTGACAGAAATCTTCAGTTTATTATCGGCCTTGTCCTTAAGCATTATAAATCCCCTCTCTGCTTCGGTAACCCTTAATATCATATCCATAATCCTAATAAGAAGAATATTGACATCCAGGGTTGAAGAGGATGCTCTGACGGCTTCCAGAAGCATTTCCACATTCCTTACATCCCTTTCGGTATTGCCTGTAATAATGCTGCTTATCTCCTTGTCAGCATCTACAGGCACGGCTTTGTCTTTTTCATCTTCTCCACGTTCGTCTGGCTGGTATTTAACAAGGTTCTTTACCAGATATTTGATATAATTGGAAGCCGTGGATATCTTTCCGGCATTGGCTTTCAGGCTGTCTGACCTGCTGGAGAGGTATATTATCTCGGAGGCAAAATAATCTATTTTCTGTTGAGTGTCCAGATCAGTAAAATTATGGACTATTTCAGACTGCTCCATGTCCTGAAGCGAATCTTCATAAAAAATACCGGTTATATACTCATCGGAAGAAATATCCTGGAATTTCAGCCTGAGTTTATTTTCAATATCCTCCAGCTTATTCCTGTATTCATACTTGGGTATACGGCTGTAAAGCCTTCTGTAGTAATTCAGGGCGCTGTATCCCCAGAAAAAATTACCCTTAAGCACGAACAGCTCATAGCTTATCAGAGCCAGCTCCCTGTCCTGGCTCGCATTCCGGGCAATCTGTTTCATCCCGAGGATTATTTCATCTCTTTTTTCATCATCTTCGGCAATATAGTATTCTGCTTTCAGTGCGGACACCCTGAGGTCAAAGATAAGCGCCATGTCTTTTATATCTTCAGAAACCTTTATACCCTTCTGTGAATATTCAAGGCATTTTTCATGTTCTCCCTGCTGGAAAGCCAGATCCGACTTTGTGAGGTAATAATACGGCATGTAGATTTTCAATTTTATACGCTCTGCAATGGATATAGCCTCATTATAGCATTTATCAGCCATCTCAAAATTATTGAATATCTTATATATATCGCCCAGGTTTATCAGGGCAACGCTCTGCAATTCCTTGTGGTCTATCTCCTTGGATGCAATCCTGGCCTCCTGCAGTGTGGCGAAAGCACCCTTTATGTCTCCCATCTCCTTATAGACTGTACCAAGGTTAATACCTGTTATGGCATTAAGATACCTGTCATTAATAAGTCTTGTTAAAGCAATCTGTTCTTTGTATATATCCACAGCCCTTGAGTAATCTCCCCTGTCAGAAAGTATATCAGCAATATTGACCAGCGATGCGCTAATTTCTCTTTTAAGGCCGAGTTTTCTTGCAATATCAAGCTTTTTTTCAAAGCACTCCAGAGCTTTTTCATATTCCTTGCTTCGCCAGTGGATAAGGCCCATGTTGCCAAGGGCAGTATGAATAAGGATCTCATCGTTTTCCTTGAGGCCATGATCCAGGCATTTTTCAAAGTATTGTTTTGCCCTGATTGTCTCACCCCTGTGGAACATTATCAGTCCGATATTATTATATGCCTTGGCTGTGCTTTTTTTGTCCCTGTTCAGGGATGCAATGTCTATAACCTTCAGAAAATTGTCATGGACATTGTCATATTCCCCTGTACTCCAGTATAAATTACCCAGTTCATTATAAACTGCGCTCAGCATATCATCCCTGGTACCGCCGGAATAAAAATCCCTTATCTCAAAAAAGAGGTCCCGCGCTTTCTGAATCTCCCCGATTTTTGCATAAACCTGAGCACAGGCGAACCTGGAACGGTTTTGAAGCCCGCTGTCATCAGCCTTTTGCGACAGGGCAAAGGCCTTCCTGGCAAATTCCAGGGATTCCTTTCTCATATCAATATTAAGATAGCCGGCGGCTGTTTTCAGGCATACCCCTGCAACTCTTATAATGTCAGTTTCATCTATAAATTCAAGGGCTTTTTTGTAAAGCTTTATGGAATTTTCAAACATATAAAGCTTATCGGACCACTCTCCCGATAAAACAAGGTAATCTGCTGCTTTTTTTATATCTCCTGACATGCTGTAATGGTAGGCAATTGTTTCGCATACATCCTGGGAACTGCCACCGTAAAGCCCCTCAAGCACTACAGCTATCTTTTCATGAAAATTAACTGTAAGGGATGGATTTGCCTCTTCCATGATGCATTCCTTCATTCCCGGGTTGTTGAATGTATAGGTTATCTTTTCCTGGTTTTCAACAGGAGAGATCAGGCCTTTTTCTGAAAGATGCTTAAGGGCATCAACAGTTTCCTTTGGCATTATCCCCGTATACAGGGCCATCTCATAAGCGGAGGCATTTCTGGAGCATATGGCCATATAATGCAGAATGGTCTTTTGGTCCGGGGTCAGCCTGGCATTGTTAATCCTTTTTTTGAGGAGCTGGTTTAATCCGGGTATCCTGACACTTTCATCAAATTCCGCGCTGAGCCTCCAGGAGTCACTCTCTTTTACTATATATCCCAGGTTTATAAGCTCCCTGAATATTTCCTGCAGATATGCAGGTATTCCCGAGGACTTTTCCAGAAGGTAACCGCTAATATTGAAAATATCCTGCCCGGTCTTTGATTTTCCGAACAATGATTCAGTATATGAACCTATTTCTTTTAAGCCAAAGGGTTTTAATATAATATTAACATGGTGTATCTGGTTGGTCCCTAGAAATTCTATAAAATCAGACTGGGGGTTTATTCCCGGATTAATGGATAAAATTATCCTGAGACCGCTGGACTCCTCTGCAGCCAGCTTATAACAAAGCATCCGGACAATATCCCTGACATCCTTGCCTGCCCTGTGGAAATCCCTCAGGTATATTATGCAGGGCCGCTCTGATTTTGCTGCATAGGATATTATCAGGCTGGAAATCGAATCCATAAGAACTTCTTTTGCAGCCCATGGATCAGAATAGGAAGTTTTCTTTAATCCTTTGAACTTTTCATTATGCGGGAAAAGCTTGATAATCTCACTGCCTGTTTCTTTCAGTATACTTTCATCGGCATAAAGGATTATGTCATCCAGTATATCAGTAATAGCCGATAGATTGTCAGTGTCAGGATCAGGGCATCTTCCCTCAAAGAACTGAATCCGGCTGAGCTGACAGAACCTTTTTATTTCATATACAAGCCTGTCCTTGCCCAGACCTTCTTGCCCTTTTATCAGGAAGATCCTGCTTCCTGAAGCATCGGTAATATTTTCTTTTAATATCAGGTATTCTTCATGTCTGCCGATGTGGGCTGTTCTGTAAAAGTAGGAGTCAATTGTGGAGGAAGTCTCAAGGCTGTAGTCTTTTCCAAAAATCCTGTTCCCATCGGTAATGAAGTCAGCACAGCAACGGTACCTGTCGGCCACGGAGAAGCATGTCATTTTATGCAGGATTTTGCTGAACTTCATTTCACCGAGTTTATTCAAGGCCTTATGCCTGTGTTCTTCAAATATAACCGGGTCTTTTAGGCAGTCTATAATGTTTGCCGGGGCGATACCATCAAACAGCCTGTGTCCTGTCATTATTTCAAGAATTACAATACCAAGCTGATAAATATCCGAGCGATGGTCTGCTTTCCCTGATAAAGCTTCCGGCGCCGCATAGCTCAAAGTTCCCCCGGAAACCCTGTCATCCCTGGCAAATATACCCGCAAGGCCGAAATCCATAAGTTTTACCAGTTTATTTTCAATAAGCATTATATTTCCCGGCTTAATATCCCTGTGCACAATACCCCTGCTGTGGATAAAATCAACTGCCCTTCCCAGGCAAATGGCAATATCCAGTGCTTCCTTTTCGGAAAATATCCTGCCTTCCCTGAGAAGCTCTCCCAGGGTGTTTCCCTTTATGTACTCAGTAGAAAAGTAAAAGATTCCCTGTTCTTCATCAAATCCGAAATCCATTACTCTTATAATATTTGGATGACTGATAAGGGTAAGGAGTTCAAACTCATTCTTGAAATTTTGCACCAGCTGGCTGTTAGAACACTGCACAACTTTGAGAGCTACTGGTGCTTTTTCCTGTAAAATGTCCTGGGCAAGATATACCTCTCCCATGGCACCTTTGCCAAGGAGGCTTCCCACCTGGTATCTGCTGTCTATCATTCTGCCTGAAAGGTCCATTCCCTCAGCACTTCCCTTAAATTTGATATATTCTCAAAACAAAGCCTTAAGCAGCAGTATAAAAAAACTGACCATCAGAACCACAATACCCACAACTTTAACTATACTAATAAACTCCTGGTCTGTCAAATCCTTATCTTTTCGGCTCACCATATCAAGCCTGATCCCTTTTTTATAGTCGAATGCCTCCTCGCTGAGAAGCTCGCTTTCATCAATTTCCTTTTTTTCCCGGTCTATATACCTCCTGCAGTACATACAGCGCATGGTGCCGGAAGGATTGACCTGAAAACAGTAGGGGCAAATGACAGCCATCCTCAGTATGACCTCTCTGCAACAAATGAATTTTTCATGTAGTTAAGCCCCAGAACCGGGTCCATATGCATCCCTACAGGGCTTACCAGAAAGGGAAAATAAAAAAGCCTGGGCTGACTGAGTCTTAAAAATGTATTTCTCAAACGGTTTATGTTTGACGATTTATTCAGATTGGATGTCTTTAAAAGTATGGTATAGGACAGATTCCTTGCATCATCATCGTCATATATGACAGCAGCCCTCTCGTAATTTTCCCTGCCCTCCCCTGAATACTCATATACTATCTGGCTCTTTGTGTACAGGGCAGATATCTTGTCCAGCCCTGGGCTGTTTATCCTGCCGAAAGCAGGTATATACATGAAAATATTCTTAAACTCGGCGTTTCTCTCATATCGGTCTATAAAGCCTGTAAAAAGGAATTTCAGCCTGCTGATGCTCTCTATCTTTTTCCCATTTGAGTAAAAAATGCTCCTGTACCTCCAGTAGGGGTAGTATTTCACCCTGTACCCGCCCGTTTTTTTCAGGAACCCTGATGGTGTCTCAACATAGTAGGCACTGATTTTTTTCAATACACCGTTTTCTATCACCAGATTAGATTTGCAGTTAACACATTGAACGAAACAGTCAAGCATCTTTGCGGGCAGGTCTGCACCGCACTCAGGACAGGAAAAAGGCACAAGGTCCAGGGCGCCCACACTATACTGCTTTTCTCCTGGAGTGGAGGAGACCCGGTAGCTGTAAATATTATCCTCTATTTTTTTGGGTTGGGGATCGAAGAGAACCCTTTCGGAAATACGGTAGGACTCCCTGGTGAATGAATCAAAAAGAAGGGATTCCCCGGCTTTTGAAAACCGGTAGAAAGGAACATATATCAGCAGGAATTTTTTTCCGACAAGATCCAGTCTCGAGGCCTGGACCACCACCGATTCCGATGACGCGGCAGGGGGCCTGTGGGCTGTGTCCAGAAGCTTATCAACAGCTTCTCCGGGGTCAAAAAGGGGCTTTAGTATGTCGGAATTCTCTGCAAGCCTGTCTACATTCTTTATATGGAGTTTATCAATATATATCCTTGTCCCCAGGGTATAGTTCCTGATCATCCTTGCTGCATAATCCCCCATGGATATGAATATAAGTCTTGATTTAAAATCCTGGAAGCTTTTCTGCTCCTTTATATATATTGAGCCTGCCGTGGCTGGAACCCCGGCCTGATACGAAGCTGCATAGCTTCCTTTAACCTGGGATGTCCTGGGGGCTTCGACCTTCCTGTAACCCATTACCCACGAAACAAGAATACCCCTGATAGCCCAGAAAGGCAGGTATATGGTTTTTTTCCTTTCCTCAAAGCCCATACTTTTTGCTGATTCAATATATTGTTCAGAACTCCCTGAAGGTTCAAAAAAAAACTGCAGAATATCCTTGGCCATCTGAATGAAGATGCTTCGGCTGCAATAGGGGCAACGGGACATATTATAGGAATCAGGAAGGGAAAAAGCCCCGCCGCAGAAGGGACACTCCAGGTTAAGGAGTTCCTTTCCGGCATCACAGCTCTTAATATTCCTGCTGTTGCAGAAAGGGCATATGGAAGCAATCTGGTTTAACTGCTTTTCAATAAAGGCTCCGCAACTCTGGCATTCAAATACACTCATCGGATTCTGCCATACTTTTATTAATATTTATTCCGGAGAATATAAAATCCTGTGCCTGCCCCCGCAGAATTCCTTAACAAGGCCTGTCAGCTCCTCCGCCACATCTTTTAATGTCCCATGGCTGATCAGTGGATTGCCCTGGATACATATAACTGCATCCCTTGATCCTTTCCCCACAGCAACGGCTTCCGACTGCTTTGAGAGCATTCTTGTAATTACCATATTGCTCTCATCACAGATTACCCATTCCCCGGGGTAAATCTTTTCCTTCTGCTTATTCTTGACGGGAATAAAAACCTCATCCCCCTCTGCAACCTTGTACATAATCCGGCCTTTTACAGCCCTCCTGTCATATGCGCCCATGACCACCCCGTATTTCAGCGAAATAAGATTGTATATATCCACAAGGGTATTTATATTAGGAATATTGGCACTTTTTTTTACTATGTTTATAAGGTTGACCGGTGAAGGAACCGCTTTACCCCTGTCGTGGGCATCAAAAGCTTCATAATATTTTTTTATGTGGGCTGCCTCTTCCAGGGAAGCAATGTCTAAACTGCCTATGGTATCCTTTTTCAGTTTCTGCAGGGCTCCTGCCTTCTTTCTTATTTCAATATCCTTGAACTCAATTATAATACATTCCCATGTTATTTGAGCATCCTTTGAAAAACTCGCCCAGCCGGGGTCATTATTTTCCGGCGATTTTCCCCTGAACATGGAGGAAAGACCGGAAATCCGGTCCGAATCTATTATGCTGAAAAGGGCTTCAGGCTCCCTGAGTCTCTCCAGCCCTCTGATGCCCTCGCCTTCCTTTATGCCCAGGCATGTCCTTATCTTTTCACACGTATCAGGTATTACCGGGTCCAGATAATTCATTATTTTTTCCAGCAGAAGAATTGATGTAAACACAATTTTTCTTGCTTCCCTGTCATCTTTCTTAATGACGCTCCACGGCTCCTTCTCCTGGTAATACCTGTTAGCAGCGTCGCAAAGTTCCATAATATGGTTCAGGGCTGTCCTGAGGTTTGCATTAAAAAAGGATTCCTTTATCCTGTGCTCTGTTTCTGCTGTACTTTCAAGGGTCTTTAAGCAGTATCCGTATTCAGAGGGTATACATCCGTAATTTTTGTAGGTAAATTTAA
>CAYSKJ010000020.1:0-29632 GCA_964431655.1 uncultured bacterium
ATCCCGTATTTATTCCTGATAATCGAAAGAAGAGCCTTCCATACATATTCCGTAGCATTTACATGTTCTGTGCACCTCCTCATTTCTCCCACCGAAAAACCCAGGTAACCTGCAACAGCCCTGAGGCCCCTTCTGGGAAGTTCAGGGAAGATTTTCTTGGCCAGCTTGTGGGTGCATAAAAACCGGAAGGGAAAAGGCCTGCCGGAGCCGTACCTTGCGTGAAAATTTCGGATGAAGGGCTCCTCGAATCCCGAGTAATGAATAACCAGGGGACACCATGAAAGCCCGTTGAACCTCATGATATGTTTTGCATCCTCCAGGAGTTTTGCATAGACAGCCTCCGGTTCATAACCGTTCCGGACATCTTCCGGACTTATACCCGTTACCTTCTGCACCCGGGACGGTATCTCTGAACCCTCGGGAAGCTTAAGCAGAAAGCTGTATACCCTCTCCGCATCCCTGTATTCCTCTGAAGGAAGGTGGGACTTTTTCCAGCCTATTTCCAAAGGCTCAGAGCTTTGGGGGCCTCCTCCCGTTGTCTGGCAGTCAAGATAAAGCACTGTAAGGCTTTTGAGCTCAAAATCCCTCTCTATCACGGCAATGTCACTTAAAAGCCTTTCCAGAACCGCTCCAGTGCGGTTCCAATGTGCCCTGAACTGGTTACATGCACCGGGCGCCAGTCCCCGGGCATCATGTTTTTATAAGGATTTTCCGAATACCTGGTGTCCACAAGGAGCAGAGAGCCCCTGTCGTTCTCTGAGCGTATCACGCGCCCTGATGCCTGGAGTACCTTCATCATCCCCGGAATCTGGTATGCAAAGGCAAGGCCTGAACCGTCAATACGGTTAAAATACCCCTTTATAAGCTCCCGCTCGAGGCTCACCGGGGGAAACCCAACTCCCACGACCACAGCCCCGGTAAGCCTGTCACCCGCAAGATCTATTGATTCTGCAAAAGCACCGCCCATTACTGCAAAACCAAGTATACACCCCTTCTTACTGTCATTGAAACAGGAGAGAAAAAGCTCCCTGTCCTGCTCAGACATGCCTGGATTCTGGACTATGAGCTCCGACACCTCCCGGGGGATATCAAATACCTCATGCACCATCTTCAGGTATGCATAGGATGGAAAAAATACAAGATAATTACCCCTTTTGCTAATAACAACCTCCCTAATCATCCTTGCAAGCTCCAACCTTGTTGTCTGCCGGTGCCTGTACATTACCGAAAGCCTTCCGGCGACCATCACGCACAGATTATCCCTGGTGAAGGGCGATTCAAGCATCAGTCCCGGAGTATCCTCCATACAGCCGAAAATCCTTCTGTAATAATCCATGGGTGTAAGAGTGGCAGACAGGAATATGCAGGAAGAACAGCGTTTCAGCACCTGCTGAAGTTTTCCCGAGGGATCAATACAGAACAGTTTGATGCACAGGTCTGCTCCCTGCTTCTCATAATAGGTTGTGTAGTTTTCATCGTAACCGTCAGCGGTGTTTACAAACCTCCTGACATCAAAATAGAATTTCAGCAGGTCATCCCTGAATTTGGTCTTTTCATTTCTTGAAAGCCATTTTTCTGCATCGCTCATAAACCTTCTCAGAAGCTCACAGAACTCCCCGGGATAATCAGCCCTGGTCATTGCCGATGTATTATCATGAATCTCCTTTTTAGCCTTAAGGAAAAAGGAATTTATCCTGCCCAGTCTTTTGTATATTTCAGGCAGTTTATTTTTCAGTCTCCTGCGCAGGGACAGGACAGGATCCTTGAAGAGTGCTGACGAATACATCTCCCGCGACCTGTCCACAAGGTTGTGTGCTTCATCTACCAGCAATATATTATCTTGGTCGTCATTATCAAAGAACCTCCTTAGATAAACCCTGGGGTCAAATACATAGTTGTAATCGCATATAATGCAGTCAACCCATAAAGAGAGCTCCAGCGAAAACTCAAAAGGACAGAGCCTGTGCCTTTCGGCAAGCAGGACTACAGCCTCCCGGTCCAGGCTGTCAAGTCTGAAAGCATCTTCAACCGCCATGTTAATCCTGTCATAGAACCCTTCTGCATAGGGGCATTCCTGTCCATTGCATGCTTTTTCGGGATTGAAGCAAACCTTTTCCTTTGCAGTAAGGCTGACATGCTTAATAAATAAACCCTTTTGCCTCAGTATGCCGAGGCATTGCTCTGCTGCCTGTCTGCCTGTGGTTCGTGCAGTCAGATAGAATATCTTCCCCGGCCTGTCCCCTTTTATGCTTTTTAGAGAAGGAAACATTACGCCCATGGTTTTTCCTATGCCTGTCGGGGCTTGAATCAAAAGGTCATTACCCTCTTTCAGGACAGCTGATACAGCCCTTATCATTTCCTTCTGCCCCTTCCTGCAGTTTTTGAAGGGAAAATCAAGCTCAGTTATGGATTTATCACGGATACCTGTCCAAAGACTAATCTTCATAGCCCATGCAGTGTATTTCTCCGCCAGTTCCTTAAAATAGGCCGTAAGGTCCTGAACTAAATATTCACGCCTTATCTCCAGACTGTTTTTTTCCTCAATATTATAATAGGTAAGCTGTATATCTATCCTTTCCAGGCTGTGCTTCAGGGAATACATATATGCATAGCATTTTGCCTGGCCCCAGTGAAGGGGATTATCTTTCTCCTTAAAAGCTGATAAATTACTGCCTGTTGTCTTAATCTCATCAATCACAGCCTTTTCAGCAAGGTTATAGACTCCGTCTATCCTTCCCCTTACCTTCAGCAGATATCCGTATACCCAAATTTCGCAGGAAATGGAATATTCCGGTATATATTCCTTAGGCCTTGATCTCTGTATTGCCTGGTGAGCCCTGATGGCTCTTAAAGGGGTCTCACCCCCGAAAAGTGTAAGATCCAGGTCCCCGCTTCTCTGGCTGTATTCCACCAGTTCCCTGACTGAGACATTTAATATTTTATCCATTCCTGCACCCGATGCTGGATTTTATGGTCTGAATGACCTGACATGCAAAAGAATATTATTGCCGGGGGATGCCTATTAATCAAGGAAAAAACAGGATGCTCAAACCAGGTGTAATACCTGCAGTTTATGTCTTTTTGCCTGGTATTACATCCTTAAACACAGTATAGCGTATAAAGATAATTACAAACAGCATTAAACAGCTGGTAATGCCGGCACTGCTTACAAACAGCTGATTCCCGTCAGGAAGGCATGCAGGAGAACAGAAGGTATCAGTAAATACATCCAGGGCTATATGGAAAAGTGCCACAACCAGAACACTCCCCCTGGAAGCAAGGTAAAGCCATGTGAAGGGAAAACTCATAAGTATTACAAATATTACAAATATTAGGCTTGATATAATAACATTCTGACCGGGGTAATTCATGCCCAGAACCATCATCGGAAGATGCCAGAAGGCCCATATAAGCCCTATAAGGATGCTCGCCCCTGCTTCCCCGGCTGGCATAAGCCTTGGAAGCAGATACCCCCTCCATCCGTATTCCTCGCCAATCCCCAGAGGAATCTCCCTGAAACTTTTCAGAATCAGAAGCAATACTGCAAGATAAATAGGCTTTTTACCAGGCCAGATAAAATCACTCTGGAACGTAATAATAATGATAAAAACAAGGACTGCGGTATAAAGAACAGGAGCAAGCAAAGCAGCAAGGTAATATTTTATGGGGCGGACTACCCCCAATGAGCCTTTAATTCCCTCGCGGGATACGAAAATTCTCATCACCAGGGCTGATGCCATGGGTGCAAACATTCCATTTGCAAATCCATAAGGTCCCGGAAAAGACTTTATACCCTCAACTCCGCCTGCCAGGAAAGGTATCCAGTATGCCCATGCCAGGAAATAGGAAAGAAGGCAAAAATAAATAATTTCCTTCCATTCAGTCTTATGCATAATTCAAACAACCTCAATTAGTTTTTTCAATAAATATTGAGATTATAATGCAAAGCCCGACAAGGGAGTTTTCACCCCCTTATCATGCATATCTGAACAGTTTTCGGGTTTTTTAACCTGCAAAGGCAAGTAACAGAAAAGATTATCCCTGTCACAGGCTTGCAGGGGGCGGCCGGCAGTCTAATCCCCGTCTGCCTGATAATCATGCCTTTTTATTGCTTCTTTTGAAGGTTGTAGGTTACAAGGGCAGCAAATCCGTCTTCCTTGCCGTCATTTATAACTATGCTGTACTCCCATCCGTCCTTTTCCCCTACCAGAAGATCCGTGCTCATGCTCTCGAAAGTCTGGGAATTGTTGCTGTAGAGCTCCATTATGGCATTAGTGACCGTCGGGACATCATCCTGGGTTCCAATTACAACATGGTACATCTCAATTCCCTCCATGGTCTGATGGAAACCTCCGAGCACCTCGCTGGTTTCAAGCTTGTATACGGGGCATGCATCAACTGGATACCCCCTGGGTATCTTACCATAAGCTGATGCCCTATCTTTTTCTGCATCTGCCGACGTATCTCTGGCCTTTGTTTCTTCACCGGTACCACCCTCTTCCTGCATTGCTTCACCTGTCTCATCTGCGGGTTCTTCCTGGGCCTGCAGGTCCTCCCCTGTGGCTTCTGCGGGTTCCGATGCAGTCTCAGCCTGTACGGGCTTTTCCAGTGTTTCCTTCTTTTCCGGTGCCTGGCCGCAGGCCATGGCAAAAAGGGCTGTTATCGCCATGATTGCAGCAATTGTTCTCAATTTCATTTTTTCTACTCCTCTCTAAGGTTTTTTCACAGTTTTTTTATAATAATATAACATTGAACCAGATATGCAATGCTTTTCTTAATTATTTTATTAATGTAATACCAGTCAGTCCGTAGACAAAAAGCCTTGTTTAAGGAAAATAGGCATAAGATTCCTTATACCGGACAATTATGTATCTATGTCCCCCGGCAGAAGAAATTTATTTGCCGAAGTATTCCCTCTGGATTACGGGCTGCACCAGTGCACTTCCGGGACCGTCACCCCTTGCGACACTGACTGATACCTTTCCCTTGAGGGCACTGAATATATCAGCCACATCCCCATGGGTAAATCCGGGACATAACAGGACTGCATCAATATTTTCCGACTCATAGAGCTCCAATGCTGTTTTTATAGCCTCATCCCGGGATTTCACAATAATGATAAAAAGCTTCAGCTTGCCCGTATCGACAGTGCTTCTGTGCTTTTCTGGGTCAGCGTCGGGAGCATGGGCCATAAACAGGGATTTAAAAGCCATACAGGTTGCCTCCTTTTGATTTTTTTTATTGTTATAATTCCATATTATCAGAAAATATATCCATAACCAAGGCTTATTTAAGGGAGCATCAAATGAAATTAATAAAGGACCCGGGCGCCGGCATAACGGCCCTGCCCTGCTTTCCGGCAGTGCTTGTAACGGTAGGCAAAAACATAATATCAGTGGCAGCTTTCTCTTTCTGTTCCTTTGAACCCCCCATGCTGATGATAGGATTGAAACCCCGGAATTACAGCTATGAACTTTTGATAAAAGGTGAGGATTTCGGCGTAAACATACCCGGGTACACCCAGGCTGATCTGGTCAGTTACTGCGGTTCTGTTTCAGGAAGAGATACGGATAAATATACCCGGGCAGGTATTACACCTCTAAAGCCGCAAAGAATTAAAAGCCTGCTTATCAAAGAATGCCCGGTCAATATAGAATGCACCAAACTATCCAGGATTGATACCGGCGGATCCCACATCTGGTTTACAGGAAAAATAGAGGCTGTTTTTATGGAAGAAGATTATAATGCAGAAGATGCCCTGATGTTCTGGCTCGGCAGATACCGCAGGGTTGGAAGCATTATTGAGAAACCCGTCCTGTGAGTTTTAATGGTCAGGGACTTCTCATGATTCTCTATTTCCAGATTTTATAAAAATTATATTTTAATTGCTAAAAAAGCCTAAACATTATAAAGGATACAAAAACCGGATATTTAATGATGAATAATTTTAGGCCCATGGGGTTCGATAATGAAAAATATTTGAGGGAGCAGACATCGGCAATTCTTGAAAGAGTAGAGATGTTCAATGATAAGCTCTACCTTGAATTTGGAGGGAAAATCATCTACGATTATCACGCTGCCAGGGTTCTTCCCGGATTCGACCCCAATGTAAAAATGAGGCTCCTGTACATGCTGAAGGATAAGATAGATGTTGTCATCTGCATTCATGCGGGAGATATTGAGAAAAAAAAGATAAGGGCTGATTTCGGAATATCCTATGACTTTGATGCCCTGAAAACTATTGATGATTTCAGGGAATGGGGAATTGAAATAAATTCCGTGGTGATTACCAGGTATAAGAATCAGGCGCCTGCCCTTGTTTTCAAGAAAAAACTTGAAAGACGCGGAGTCAAGGTATACATTCACTACCCTACCAAAGGCTACCCCACTGATATTGACCTGATCGTAAGCGACAGGGGCTATGGATCAAATGAATATATTGTCACAGAAAAGCCCATAGTCGTAGTTACAGGTCCTGGTCCCGGAAGCGGCAAGCTCGGAACTTGCCTTTCCAACCTCTATCATGAATACAAAAAGGGTGTAAATGCAGGCTATGCAAAGTTTGAGACCTTCCCGATATGGGACCTGCCTGCGGACCATGAGGTTAATATTGCCTATGAAGCAGCCACTATTGACCTTAAAGACAGGAATATGATCGACACCCATCACCTCAAAGCCTACGGCATAAAAACAGTCAATTACAACCGGGACATAGAGGCTTTTAACCTGCTGAAGCTCATCCTTGAAAAAATTATGGGAACCCGGAGCATATATAAATCACCTACCGATATGGGTGTTAATCGGGCAAGCTCCGGCATAGTGGATGATGAGGCAATAAGGCGGGCTTCTCATCAGGAGATTATACGCAGGTATTTCCGCTGTATGGTGGAGTATGCCCTGGGTCTTGCAGATAAGGACAGCCTGGTGCATGCAGCAGGCATAATGGATAAGGCCGGTGCCAGCATTGACAACCGGAAGGTGGTAAAGCCTGCAAGAAAAGCTGCAAAGGATGCTGAGAAATGCGGTAAGGGAAATGACGGATCCTATTGCGGGGCAGCCCTGCAGCTGCAGGATGGAACTATAATTACCGGAAAGAACTCACCGCTCATGCATGCATCCTCTGCCCTCATTCTGAATGCTGCCAAGCATATCTCCGGGCTCCCCGACAGCATGTTCCTGCTTCCCCAGAGCCTCATAGATTCTGTTAAATACCTAAAGAGGAATATCCTCGAACGTAAGATGGTCAGCCTGGACCTTGAAGAGACGCTTATCGTACTTAGTGTGAGCGCTCTGTTCAACCCTGCAGCCCAGATGGCCCTGGAAAACATGAAGCACCTGAGAGGGTGCGAGGTACATCTCACCCACATTCCAACCCCGGGGGATGAAGCCGGATGGAGGAAGCTGAAGGTAAATCTTACCTGCGACCCTGAGTTTTCAAGCAAAAGCCTCTTTATAAGCTGATATTAAGGTTTTGCTCTGCCAGAAGACAATCCTTTTGCATGGACTAATCACCAATAAATTAAATTGAAATAAATTCTTTTGTGTAATATACTGATTTATTGATCTTATGTAATACCTAACATTAAAGGAGTTTTTTTATGTTTAGAAAACTGAAACCCCAGACAAAGCTTTTTTCAAAGGGATATGACCCCCAGCTTTCCGAGGGAAGTGCAATACCGCCGGTATTCAGGACATCTACCTTTATCTTCAAAAACTCCCAGGAGGGCAAAAGGGCCTTCGAAATTGCCTACGGGCTTAAAACAGCAAATAAAGGCGAAGTGCCTGCCCTTATTTACACCCGTGTAAACAATCCCAACTGTCAGATGGTAGAAGATAAGATCACTGTATGGGACGATGCAGAAGAGGCAGCGCTCTTTTCATCGGGAATGGGGGCAATATCGTCAACATGCCTGAGCTTTTTAAAACCCGGAGATACACTGCTGTTTTCAGACCCTGTCTATGGCGGTACTGAGTTCTTCTTCCGCAAGATACTGCCCGAGTATAAGATTAAGACGGTGCCCTTTCCTGCCGGTTCCAGACCCGCAGTCATCGAACGGCTTGTAAAGGACAATCCTTCCACCAGGATAATTTTTATTGAAAGCCCTGCAAACCCTACCATTCAGCTGACGGATATTGAATCCGCCTCAGACATAGCCAGGAGGAACTCCCGGGAAAATCACAGGATAAGGGTCATTGTGGATAATACCTTTATGGGCCCTATTTTCTGCAGTCCGTTGAAGTTCGGAGCTGACCTGATAGTTTACTCAGCCACTAAATTCATTGGAGGCCACAGCGACCTGGTAGCAGGCATTACCCTCGGGTCCAAAGAGGATATCGGAAGCGTCAAGGTCACAAGGACCATCTTCGGCTCCAATTCAGATCCGGATACTGCATGGCTTATCCTGCGCAGTCTCGGAACCCTTGACCTGCGCATGAAAAAACAGGCAAAAAATGCAAAAAAGATAGTCGAGTTCCTTCAGAAGCACCCCCGAGTCAAAAAAGTGGCCTATCCCGGAATTGATCAGATGGGCGATTATCAGCTTCAGCTTTATGAAAAACAGTGCAAAGGGAGCGGAAGCCTTATCTCCTTTTATATTGAGGGCGGAGAGAAAGAGGCTTTCAGGGTCATGGATGCAACCCGGGAATTCCTCCTTGCTGTCAGCCTTGGAGGCATTGAAAGCTTGATTGAACATCCCCATGCCATGACCCACGCTGATATGACCGAGGAGGAAAAGCGGACTGCAGGCATAACCCCGAACCTTATACGGCTCTCGGTAGGACTTCAGGATGCCGAAGACCTTATACATGACCTTAAAAATGCACTGGATATATAATCTTGATTTTTATAAAAAACATAATATAATATGATTCAAAAATATAGGAGGTATGCTATGAAAAAGATATTGTTAATCTTTCTCATTATCGCTTTTATCAGTTTTCCTGCATGTAAGAAGGAACAGCCTGTAAAACCGGTCCCGGAAAAGGAACCGGCACCTGCTGAAGTAAAACTTGAGTGGACTGCGGAGCCTGCTCTTGAATTGATTCCCGACGCCCCCATAAAGGGACAGGCAAACGGAGCCCCCTTTGAAGGAAAAACCGTGTATTTCGAACCCCTTTTCGGCAAATGGAACATGGTAATTTCCGACGGAACACTGGAAACCCCCACCGGCTTCCTTTCCAATGCCCAGAGCATCAACATAAGCCTTCCTGAGCCTCCCGAGGCCGGAAAGGTTATAAGCAAGGAAATGAACTACGGCGACGGCTATTTCCAGATAACGAAAAAGGACAACCCTGAAGAGACAACATCATGGAACTCTGACAATGCCTTTATAGTCAAGTTTACTGAATGGGAAGTCCAGGATTATGACCCTGAGGGAGAAATGTTCCAGGTTGCCGGCAAGGCTTCAGGAATGGTTTACGTATCCTATAAGGGCTGGGACAGCGGAGATTTTGACAATTCCTTTGCTGCCGGAACATTCAAGGATGCAGTAATCCGCTATATGGGAGAACCTGAGCTCGAATATGAAGAACCTGTTGAGATGGAAGAGACAGAAGAAACACCAGGTGAAGTTCAGGAGGAAATAGCCGAGGAACCAGCACCGGAAAAAACTGAATAAAGCAAAAGACTTATTTTTAAAAGGGAGGCTTGAAGCCTCCCTTTTTTTTATTTCTTTTGTTTCCTATCCAAGGCTCTTTCCATACAAAAAGAGGTTGCCTGCCTTTAAAGGCTTATCAGAGTGCCGGGACTATATTTTCTCAATCACAGTCTTTCCCATGATCAGAACTCTCTGAGTTTCTTGACCACTTCCCTCGCAACATCAAGGGCTGAACTGCTTGCGCCCATGTCATAGGTTCTGACCCTGCCTTCTTCTATTACCTTGGCAATGGCATTTTCAAGCCTCTGGGCAGTATCTTCCAATCCCAGGAACTGTATCATCATTTTTGCAGTCAGAAGCATGGCAATCGGGTTAGTCTTATACATGCCGGCATACTTGGGCACAGAACCGTGGGTGGGCTCAAACACCGCAAAATTATCCCCTATATTTGCGCTGGAAGCAAATCCCAGTCCGCCAACCAGCTGTGCTGCAAGGTCTGATATAATATCCCCGAAAAGGTTCATCGCCACCAGCACATCATAATTCTGGGGGTTCTTGACCGGCCACATGGCCATGGCATCAATATTTGTCTCCCATATCTCAATCCCCGGATACTCCTTTGCTACTTTTCTTGCGGTTCGGATAACAAGGCCCCCGGTTTCTCTCAGGACATTGGGCTTTTCTACGACTGTAACACTCCTCTTGCTGTATTTCTTTGCATACTCAAAAGCCTGCTTTACTATGCTTTTTATGGCTTTAACAGTATTTATGCGGCATGATATGGCCATCTCTTCCCCTGGAATATCACCAAATTTCTTCATCTTCGGAGAAAGCTTTAAAAGAGGATCTTTAAGCTCAACAGGAAATGGGTAGAATTCAACCCCTGCATAAAGGTCCTCCGTATTTTCCCTGAAAACTGTAATGTCTATATCATCCCTGTAATTTACAGGGTTGCCCTTATAGGCTTTGCACAGCCTTAGATTCATATGGAGATTAAATTCCTGCTTCAACCTTAAATTGGGGCTGAAATATGAAAACCCCCTGCCCCTGAGTTCCGGGTCCAGCTCCTTTTCAGCTTCTTCCTTCGGCTTGGAGGTATTAGCTCCGAACAAAGCGCAGTCACTGTTTTTCAGAAGTTCAATTGTTCTCTCAGGCAGAGGATTGCCTTCATTTTTCCAGCATTCCCAGCCAGTATACCCAAGGGTATACTCTGCATCAAGCTGGATTTCGTCGAGCACAATCCTTGCTGCCTCCATAACATCATTTCCGATTCCATCTTCAGGCAACAGGGCAATCTGTAACTTTGGCATTCAAAAACCCCTTTTTTGCTACTTGGTGGTAATATCATGCATTAGCATCAGCTAACCTAATAAAGGATATAATTGTCAAATTTAATACAATTCCATCAGAAAGTCTGTTTTGCACAGCCCTGCAGAGCCATAATAACTTACATGCTGAATTTGTTCCAATTCTTTTTAATTGATATTTCATATTATGCTGATATGATGCTTGTATTGTAAAACCACGGAGGCAGAACAATGGAAAATGTACTGTGCATTATCCTTGGCGGAGGGCGTGGTACACGCCTCTACCCTCTCACAAAACACAGATCAAAACCAGCAGTTCCCCTGGGAGGCAAGTACAGGCTCATTGACATCACTATATCAAATGCCATTAACAGCGGTTTCAGGAATATTTTTGTCCTTACCCAGTTCAATTCTGCTTCTTTGAATATGCACATAACCCAGACCTATGTATTTGACAAGTTCTCCAAAGGCTTTGTGGAGGTACTTGCAGCCGAACAGACAATGGAATCCACCAACTGGTACCAGGGAACTGCCGATGCCATAAGGAAACAGATGCGAAGGTTCGATAAGAGCAAGTATGAGCATATCCTTATATTATCCGGTGATCACCTCTACAGGATGAACTACCTGAATTTTCTGCGCCACCATCTTTTAACCGATTCCGATATAACCCTGAGCACCATACCGATAAATGAAACTGATGCTCCCAAATTCGGTGTTATGAAAATCAATGAGAACCTCAAAATCACACAGTTCGTTGAAAAACCGGCCCAGCAGGACATTATCAGGCAGTTGTATATGCCCTCCAATATAAAAGGCATGATAAGGGATAATTTCAGGAAGGAAGCCGATCTGCTCGCGTCCATGGGTATATACATTTTTAAGAGAGATGTCCTTAAAGAATTACTGCAGGATGAAAAACGCATTGATTTCGGCAAAGATATCATACCCCATGCCATAGAACACAAAAGGGTATACGCTTTCCCTTTTAAAGGCTACTGGGAAGATATAGGGTCCATTGAATCCTTCTTTAATGCCAATATACAGCTTGCCCAGGAAAACCCCAATTTCTTTTTCTACAAGGATGACTGGCCAATCTACTCAAAACCCAGGGTACTCCCGTCCAGCAAGTTCTATTCTTCAAAGATAGACAGGAGCATAATATCTGATGGCTGTCTTGTCCGCAGTTCACGTATAGATAATTCCATAATCGGGCAAAGGAGTATTATTCATGATAACTGCCATTTGAACAGGGTAGTTTATATGGGTGCTGACTATTATGAACATGACGAAGTCCTTAAGGATAAGCAGGAAAAAGGCATGCCCATAATGGGAATCGGATCAGGAAGCGTGATTGAAAACACCATTATTGATAAAAACGTGGCGATTGGCAAAAATGTCAGAATTACAAACAAAAAGGGAATCCTGGAGTATGAAGATGAAATGTTTCACATACGCCAGGGCATAGTAATAATACCAAAAAATGCGGTTATTCCCGATAATACAGAGGTATAGCCTACATGCTGGACCTGAGGATAAGGCTGGAGAAGTTTTTTTGCCCCTTTTTGGATAAAACCTATCAAGGCCCATTGTTTAATATTTTTACCAGACCTCCGAAATCAAGCCCCTGTGATATGGCATTTCCCTGCTTTATACCTGCAAAAAAATCCGGCCTGTCACCAAAGGCTTTCGCTGAATGCCTCGCCAAAACCCTTCCTGAAGGAGGGATGATTACCCGTATTAAAGCCGAAGGACCCTACCTGAATATGAATATTGACACCAAAGGCCTCCTTGCAGGTTTTATAAGGGAACTGAAAAGCAGCAACCCATTTGCGCCACTCATTGAACCCCGGGAAAAAAACCCAATCCTTATAGAATACTCCCAGCCGAATACCCATAAGCTTTTTCATATCGGCCATATAAGAAATGTTGCGGTAGGCGACAGCCTTGTAAGGATTTTAAGGTATAACGGCAGGAATATAATTTCTCTGAATTATATCGGGGATATAGGGGCTCATATAGCCCGCTTCCTGTGGTTCTTCAAAAAATCCGGAAGGGTCCTGCAGGATTTTAATGATGGCTCAGAGCTTGGAAGGCTGTATGTTGATTCATCACTTTACCTTGAAAATCTTGGAGAGACAGAGAAAATCAGGGTGAAAAAAGAGATTTCTGAGATCCAGAAAGCCCTGGAGGACAAATCATGCCCGGATCTTACTGAGTTATGGGAAGAAACCAGGTCTCAGTCACTTGAGTATTTCCATGATATCTACCGTTTCCTCAATGCCCGTTTTGACAGGTATTACTATGAAAGCGAAGTAGAACAGGAAGGTATAAAGACCATAAAGGAATACCTCTCGCGCGGGGTTTTCACCATAAGCCAGGGAGCTGTAGTCATTGAGCTGGGCGGTAACCTGGAAACCTTCCTCCTTTTGAAATCTGACGGTACAAGCCTGTATTCCACCAAAGACATTGCCCTGGCATTGAAAAAGGAAAGAGAATACCACCCAGGTCTTTCCCTTTATGTTGTCGGTTCTGAGCAGGTACTGTATTTCAAACAGCTCATCGAAACACTAAGACGCATGGGTTTTGACAGCCATGACCGGCTAAGGCATGTAAGTTATGAGCTTGTTACCCTGAAGGATGAAAAGATGTCATCGCGCTACGGCAATATCGTTTCATTCCATGACCTGAAAAAAGCCATTTATGACAATATAATGACCAGTTATATTGGTTCAAGAGACTGGGATTCAGATAAAAAAAAGGATACCCTCTATAAGATAGCTCTGGCAACCATACGATACGGCATGGTATCAAAAAGCCTTAACAAAAAGATAGTTTTCAACCTGGAGGAATGGCTGAAACCTGAAGGCGATACAGGGGCTTATATCCTTTATACCATAGCCAGGATAAACAGCATACTTGCCCGGTCTGATAAGGATCCCCACGATGATCTTGAGGCCATATCCCATGAGCCGGAGGATATCGAAAAATCCATCATTATATCCCTGTCGGAATTCAGTTATACCGTGCTGATTGCTGAAGAAAGGCTCGATCCTTCAATCCTGGCCAATTATATCTTTGAGCTGTGCAAGGAATTCAACCGCTTTTATCATCAGTGCCCCGTAATCCACACATCCAGGGAAGGGTTCATTTTTAGATTCAACCTGATAAAGGCTGTTAAGGCTGTTCTGGAAAAGGGAGTATCTCTACTGGGGTTTTATCCGGTCACCAGCATGTAGCTGATCTTTCTCCTTTGCCTCCCTGCAGTAAAACAAAAAGACAAGGCCTATGAAATAGTACATCAAAAACCTTATTTTGGGGTCAAAAAACACAGGTTCAAAGAGCCCTGCTGTCATGGTAAACACCATTGATGCAGCTACCCCGGCAGAAAAGGAATAATAGACAGACCCCTTAAGGGCTCCGAGGGCCCGGACCAGCAGATAAAGGGTTGCTCCGATATAAATCATATAGGTTAGAAAACCAGGTATGCCTGATGATACAAGAACATTAAAATAATTGGAGGATATCCTGGTATATTGCTTGGATGCCTCAAGATCCCATTCAGGATCATGATATACTATATCCAGGGTTTCATAGCCGATGCCGGTAAGGGGATGCTTTTTTACTATTTTCAGGGAATCACCATACATATCAATGCGGTCCCTGTTTACAATAAATCTTGAAGAAGCCCTGTCCCTTGGAAACATTATGCTCAGCACCAGGTCCCCGATCTCGCTTTTTGGGCTGTGCAGAGAAATCCCAAGAAGCAGAAATACAATGGAAATAAAAACAAAAAGGGTCCATTTGGCTCTGATGTAAAAAAGCACCACAAGCCCGAAAATAAGGCCAATAAGCGCACTCCTGGTAAAGGTGAAATAAAGGGCAGTCATATTTATCAGGAGTATGACGGCCATAAGGCTGACCACCCTTTTTTTTACCGGTTTCATGTTCAAAATGCATGAACTCAGAATAAGTATGCAGACCGACAGTATACCCGCAAGGGTCTGATAGTCCCCGAAGAATCCAGTCACCCTGCTTATACCTGATATCTTCTGGATGACAGCATATATGCTGGAAACCGTGCACCCGAAAAAGAAGACATAAAGAATCCAGCTGAAGAACCTTCGGCTGAATTTCTCATTGCCCACGATATAGACAATCATAAGGTGGATGGGGATATTCCTGGCCTTAAGGGCAGATATAAAATCAATGGAAAAAACAGTGGCAATAAGGAAATAGGCTGTAAAAACCACAAAAACCCTGGTATATAATGGCGGTGGAAAGCTGTTAACCCTTTTTTTAAAGATATCGATAATAAAGATTAAAAGCAGGATGTAGAAGGCAGCCTGGGTTGTGGAATAGGTCGAGGTCAAAGCAAGGGTAAACAAAAGCCAGAGGACAGCCTTATAATTAAAAGTGCCTGTAGCCTTCAGGCTTGACAGCCCTTCTTGAATTTCCCCTGACAAGGTATAGAGTGTTTTCTTCATCGGTTATGTTCCCTATATAGTGGTAATGATAATAGCATTTATTTTTGTCGTCATAAAGTCTGAATCCCTCCTTTCTGTAAAAAGGGGATGTGAATATAAGCTCATAGTCTTCTCCTCCGTAAAGGGCATATTCAACCGGGTCCTTTTTAAGATGTCTATTATCCCTTATGCTGTCTTCAACAGGTATAAGGTCGCAATAAACCTCAGCACCGACTCCGGAATCAGTTAATATGTGAAAAAGGTCTGCAACAAGGCCGTCACTTATATCAATCATAGCTGTAGCAAGGGTGTTCTTTGCAAGCAGAATGGCTTCCCTCACTCTGGCCCTGGGCTTTTTATGCAGGTTCTGAAGAATTCCTTCATACTTCCCCGACAGGAGAAGTTCAAGCCCGGCCCCGGAAGCGCCTGATTTACCTGTCAGGAATAAACCATCCCCGGATTTTGCTGTGGATCTTTTTATGTATCCATAGGGAGCCTCTCCAATGATGGTAACTGATATTGATATGCCTCCCGGATTTCTGCTGATATCCCCGCCTATGAGAAAAAGGCCGTATTCAGCCGAGGCATTTCTGAAACCCCTTAGAATGGCATGTATATACTCCCGGGATATATCATCCGGAATGCCAAAGCCAAAAAGCAGGTATCTGGGTTCGCCTCCCATGGCAGCAATATCCGAAACATTTACAATAACTGATTTATATCCTATCTCCTCAGGCAGATAATACTCTCTTTTGAAGTGAACCCCCTCTATAAACAGGTCTTTGGAAAAAAGGAGCATCCCCTTGCAGGAAATAACAGCGCAGTCATCTCCTATCCCCAGCAATGGCTTCGGGATTTCCCGGGCAGAATTGACTATTCTGTCTATATCCCTTATAAGCCCAAACTCATGAAATTCCTTCAAAGAAAACCTCCTTCAGGTATAAATCCCTTAATAATTAAACTCATTTCGAAATTATTGCAAAAGATTTATTAATCAGAACAATATTGACATTCTGCATCCTCTATGCTGAAATATACCTGTTATGAAAAGACCTGCAATTGCAGTATATATTTTATTCCTTTCAGTAATGCTGAGGGTTCTTCCCGCTCTATCCACAGCTGCAACTTATTATGAAACCGTTGAAATAAAAAGCATTGTCATAGCTGTAAATGTATTTGACAGTAATGGGTACCCGCTTCTGTACCTTAAAAAAAAGGATTTCAGCCTTTTCGAGAATCAAGTGGAACAGGAGATTGATTTTTTTGTCAGAAACGATAAAACACCAGTTAAAATGATATTCCTGCTGGATGCCAGCGGAAGCATGGGCCTCGGCGACAAGATGAGGTTCTCCAAAAGAGCCATAGAGACTGCTGTCAGCCTTTTAAGAAAGGGGGATACCTATGAGCTCTACACCTTTACAGAAAAGAATATTCTCAGGGTAATAGAGGAAACATCCGAAAAGAACAATATTGAACAGATTCTTGATTCCATAAATGCATGGGGAAAAACAGCCATATTCGATTCCCTGGACAAGATCACTGACATAATCTCCATGGACAGGGATTCTGGCAAGATAGCTCTTGTTCTATTTACCGACGGCATCGACAATTCCTCAACCCTTAATAAGAAAGAGGTCCTTAATAAATTCAGATCAGTTGCGGTACCCATGTATATAATAGCCTTTGATACCTTTGCATCAAGGAGGTCATCACAGCATTTTGTTGATGCGGGTCTTTCGAACAAAATTCTTGAGTACTTCTCAGCCCAGACCGGGGGTAATGCCTATATACTGGAAGACCCTGTAAAAGCACCAGGGATAATACTGAGAATATATAAAACCGTTAGAAACCAGTACCTTTTAGGTTATACTTCCAGGAATAAATTTGAAGATGGGGAATATGTAAGAATTAACTTGATTGTAAATAAAAAAAATACTACAATCAAGGTTAGAAAAGGATTTATAAATTAAATATTAAATAAAACAGGAGGTTTTTATGAACAAGTACAGGTTTATTTTTTGTGCGATTGCAGTAATCGCAATGTTTTCTTTATTTACCGGCTGTGCTTCCAAAAGCTATGTAGAAAAAGAAGTTGCAGCGCTGGATCAGGAGATTCAGAACCTGAAAACATCCGTAGAGGAAAATCAGACTCAGATAACCGAAACCCAGGAAGATCTTGACTCTGTAAAGCAGGAGACCGAGAAAATCAAGGTTGACACCTATAAGGCCGCTGTCCTGGCAAAGGGCAAGCTTCTCTATACTGTCACCCTCTCCAGTGACCAGACAAAGTTTGCTCTCGGCAAGGCTGAGCTTTCCGAGCAGGCAAAGGGCATCATAGATGATCTTTTTAACAAGCTTGTCAGAGACAATGAAAATGTCTATATCGAGATCGAGGGCCATACATGCAATATCGGCTCTGCAGACAGGAATTATGAACTAGGTATGATGAGAGCAAATGCTGTCAAGACTTATGTCGTCGAGCACTATAATATACCTTTGCACAAGATAAGCTGTATAAGCTACGGTTTTGACAAGCCTATTGCGGACAATAACACAAAAGCAGGAAAAGAACAGAACCGGAGAGTTGTCATTAAAGTCCTGCAGTAAGACAATCCAATCATAAACAGGAGATAAATATGGATATTCAAAGGGCTTTTACAGTACTGTTCGAAGACAAAGGCTGGCTCAAAAAGATACTCTTCGGAGGTTTGTTCACATTCCTTTCAATGTTTCTTGTGGGGATTCCCTTTCTGGTAGGCTACCTCCTGAGAATGGTAAAAAACGGCCGAACAGGCGATTTCATTCCCCTGCCGGAATGGGATGATATGGGTGAACTGTTCAAAGAAGGGCTAATGCTTTCTGTTGTGCTGATCGTGTACGGCCTTATTGCCGGCTTTGTCAGCATGATCCTCTCCATGATACCCTGTCTTGGCTGTATTCTTTCACCCCTGGTTTACCTCGCGCTTGCCCTGGTAATCCCCTACATTGTCCTGAAGTACGCCGATACACAGCAGTTCGGAGACTGCTTCAATTTCAGCGAAATGTATGAATATACAGCCAGAAACATTTCCAACCTGGTTATATATGTTCTTATCATTGTTGCAATGTCAATAATATCATCAATAGTTGGAAGCATACTGCTTTTCATCGGTATTTTCTTCACCAATTTCTGGGTAATGGTAGGCAATGCCTATCTTATTCTCGAGGTTGAAAAACACGACAAAGCTAAACAGGCCGCACAGTAACACAAGAATAAGCGGGGGGGGCAACGGCTCCCCCTTTTTTTCAAAACCCCTGTCCTGCATTGATTATCTTTTAAACAATAAGCTCGAGCTTGTCATTGCTTTTCTGCTTCTTGTCTGGCTGATACCTATATTTCTGTACCCTTTTGTTAGCCTCAATGCAGTTCACTGGTTTTTCGGCTTTACATGCCATCAAAACCCCTGCAGGTCGTTTTCTGTCAACCATGTGGCATTACCCGTATGTGCAAGGTGCACCGGGGTGTACTTGGGCAGTATGACTGCCGCCTTTCTGGTGTACATCCTTGATATCAGGAAATCCCTCCGGATAAGATACTTTCTTTTATCCCTGGCATTGATCTTTTTGCAGATGGCCGCAGAACAGCTATTTGAACCGGGGCATTACGGCAACTGGATCAGGGCTTTTACGGGATTTCTATCCGGCTTTGTATTCTTTCTTTTCTTTTCTCCCCTGCTTAAAAAAGGAAAATAATTGAAAAAGGCTTTTATTTTTGATATCCTTAGAAAATCCCAATTAAAATAAAAAAAGGAGAGTAAAAATGGGAACAAAAGGAAGAGACATCATTAAGGGCGATATAGGCCAGATTATAGAACTCCTGAACAAGGCCTTCTGTGATGAATGGCTGGCCTATTACCAGTACTGGATAGGAGCCCAGATTGTAAAGGGCCCCATGAAGGAAGCCGCCATTGCAGAATTGACTGAGCATGCAGCTGATGAACTGAGGCATGCTGAAATGCTTTCATTGAGGATTCTTCAGCTCGGCGGCACACCTGTCATAAAGCCCGAAGAATGGTACAAGTACACAAACTGCGGATATGATGCGCCCTCAGACCCCTTCGTTAGAAAGATAGTGGAACAGAATATAAAGGGCGAGCAGTGTGCAATTACAGTATACAACAAGCTTGCAGAGATTACCAGGGACAGAGATATTATTACCTATAATACAGCAATTTCCATACTTCAGGATGAGGTTGAACATGAGGAAGACCTTCAGGCGCTGCTTGAAGACTTTGAAGATATGCTGAAATATAAATCCTGAAAAGGCTGATTAATTGAAACCTTTGTCCGGGCCCGGTGTAAATATATATATATATTTTCTGAGGGGAAATGATAAATGATACTTGATCCATTATATATTGTTTTGATACTGCCTGCAATACTGCTGTCCCTTTATGCCCAGTTCAAGGTCAAGTCAGCCTACAGACATTACTCCAAAATTGCCGTTTCAAGGGGGATAACCGGAAGCCAGGTTGCCTACCAGATGCTGACCTACAGCGGGATAAATGATGTTGATATTGAAATGCACCAGGGTTTCCTCTCTGATCATTATGACCCCTCAAAAAAGGTACTGCGTCTCTCCCCCGGTGTCTTCAAGGGTAACAGCATAGCATCCGCCGGGATAGCGGCTCATGAGGCAGGCCATGCCATACAGCATAAGGAAGGTTATTTTCCCCTTAAACTTAGAACCATTATTGTCCCGGCAGCATCCTTAGGGTCAAAGCTGAGCTGGTTCCTTCTTATGGGAGGGTTTCTCTTTGGCTCTCTGGGCCTGATAAAGATTGGAATACTCTTTTTTGCCACGGTGGTTTTTTTCCAGATTGTAACCCTTCCCGTTGAATTTAATGCAAGCAGCAGGGCCATTTCAGCCCTAAGAAGCCAGGGAATGCTTAATGAAAACGAGCTTCAGGGGACTGCCAGGGTTTTGAATGCAGCAGCGCTGACCTATATTGCCGCTGCCACCATGGCTCTTCTCCAGCTTCTATACTTTTTGCTAAGGGCGGGATTATTAGGCAGCAGGGATTAGCAGCAGCCAATCCCTGCTTTTATTATTCTTCAAGCTGGTAGACGCTGTCCAGAAGGGTTCCGTCAACCCATTTCACTACTGCTACCACTTTGCTGGCTGTCCTGGGCTTTTGTGGAGAGCCTCCGCAAATCTCGTCCACTTCTCTTTTTATATCCTCAATGCTTCTTATGGGCAGGCCTGAGTGCTTAGTCTTCTCTATAAGATCCTTTCTCCTGGGATTTATTGCTATTCCCCTCTCTGTAACGATTACGTCCACAAGCTCTCCTGGCCCTGTTACCGTGGTTACACGGTCTGTAATGATGGGGATCCTGTCCCGGAAGGAAGGTATGGCCAGTATGGCAGTCTTTGAAAATAGGCAGTTCTGCCAGCCGCCTATGCCATGCAGAAGCTTTCCGTCGGAATGGGATACAACATTGGCATTAAAATCGGTATCAACCTCCGTTGCCCCCAGAACCACTGCATCAACAAGGTATGCAAAGTTGCCCTTGCCGTGGTAGTTATAGCTGGTAAAGGGGCTTGTATTGATATGCCTCGGGTTTTCACGCATGGAACGCACTCCGTCCAGATCAAAGGTCTGGCCGTCGAGAATATAATCCGTCAGGCCTTCCTCGAGCATTTCCACCAGGTATTTGTTGCTTCCTCCTCTTATGAACCTTGCCTTAATATTATCCTTTTTCATAAGCTCTTTCAGGTACATGGCAAAGGCAAGGCTTATACCGCCGGCACCCGCCTGAAAACTGAAACCGTTTTTCATTATCCCCGCCTCTTTGACGAAGAGGGCTATCATCTCGGATATCAGATGCTGATCAGGGCTTTTCGTTATTTTGGTTGTCCCTGATACTATCTTGGACGGTTCACCTACCTTATCTACAACCACAACATGGTCCACATAATTGCCCTGTATCTGCCAGGGTATGCAGGGAAATTCCACCAGATTGTCAGTAACAGCTATTACCTTGTCTGCATACTGGGAATCGGCAAGAGCGAACCCTAAAAGACCGCAGGCCGAAGGGCCGTCTACACCGTTGGCATTTCCGAAACAGTCAGCAGAAGGGGCGGCAATAACAGCAATGTCTATATGCACATCTCCGTCCTGAACAGCCTGGTATCTTCCCCCGTGGCTCCTCAGAATTCCCGTACCCTTCATCTTACCCCTGGTTGTAAAATCACCCAGGGGGCCGTTCATACTGCCCTCAATGTGGTGTATGACCCCGCTTTCAAGATGCCTGATAAGTCCGGCATGACAGGGGAATGATGCCGAGGGGAACCATACAAGGTCTTTTATGCCCAGCTCTGCGGCTATATCAAATATCTGATTGGCAATAATATCCCCATTGCGGAAATGATGATGGGTTGATATGGTTATTCCGTCTCTGATGCCGGATTTTATAAGGGCTTCTTTAAGAGAGCCCAGAACCTTGTTGCCGTCCTGGGGATAATTGGCGCAGGACGGGATTTTCGGGGCAGCCTTGCATCCGTCTGCTATGTATTTGTTCACACCCATAAAGGGTATTTGCTCTTTACTGTTCACGACCGCAGGAACATATCTTCCCAGGGCATTTTTCAACATATTATCCATTCTTTTCTTCTCCTTTCTCCCAGTCTTTATCCAGTATACCCATGGCTATTGCAAGGCTGATAACCTTCAGTGCCCTCTTTACAACCGGAGGGTCTATCATCTTTGTCCCGAGGGATACAACGCCCAGGTGCCTTTTTTCAGCATCCTTGAAGGCAAGGAAAATGGCCTTGGCCTTATCAATCTCCTGTTCCTGGGGGGCAAAAGCGCTGTGTATAATCTTTATCTGCCTCGGGTGTATGCACCCTTTGCCTTCAAATCCCATCTTCTTTGCTGAAAGGACACTCTTTCGCAGGCCTTCTGAATCTGATACATCGGAGAATACCGTGTCAATTGCCTGAATACCCGCAGCCTTGGCGGCATTCAGGACAAAAGAAAGGGCAAAAAGGCTTTCTGACTGGTCTTCAGACCTTTCGGTACCTATATCCTTTGTATAATCCTCAAGCCCGATGGCAAGGGCAACATTATTCCGGGAAGCCCCTGCAATGGCATAGGAGTTCATAACGCCCCTGGCGCTCTCAATAATAGGCATGATGAAAATATCCTGGCTGATATTGCATCTGTCTTTTATCTGACTGATCCTCTCATCCACCGCTTTTACATCATCTTCTGTTTCAGCCTTCGGTATGAGCACAAGGTGAAGATTGTGGGGGACAATATATTCCAGATCCTTAAGCCCCATCTCTCCCTGGTTTATCCTTACCATCCTCTCGCTACCCATAAAATCCAATGTCCTCAGGGCATTACGCACCAGAAACCTTGCATCATGCTTTTTTTCCGGGGAAACACTGTCCTCAAGGTCGAGGATAATACCGTCGGGGTTATGAAGGCCCGCATTGACCATTATCTTCGGCTGATCCCCGGGGAGGTAGAGCCTTGACCTCCTGAACCTGTCCCTTTTAGACTGGTATTTACAGCAGTCTTTCATCACAGGCAGGAATTCCCTGTCTGTTTGGATGAGTTTTCTGACAGCTGCCTCAAACCTTGCCATGATCGCAAAAGGAAGGGCTCCGCTGTCCAGCAGGTCTATTCTTGCTCCGGTCAGGCCGTAATACTCCGCACCCTCATGTATAAGAGCCTTGATGCTGTCTCCGTAGAGGGTTTTTACCTTGCTTTCAAGGTTTATCTCAATTCCTGATGAGGCTTTTTCCTCAATCCTGATATGGATGTCCGATCTTATGGCAGAACCCTCATTGCCCGCTTCAGAAATTCTTCCCATTAGCTTCCTCCTGTATATTTTTTATAATAATTCAAATAAGCTGACCCTATAATAAAATCAAAAAACAATACATCTATTTCATACCAACAAAAAACAAAATTACAATAATTTAAATCAGCTGATATTAGAAACCTCACAGTGAATATTTTATTTGCCTTGCAGTCAGTTTTTTTTATAATATATTACCTTTAAGTGAATAAATCTGCTTAACAAGGAGCATCGCATGGCAAAGATACTAGAAAAATGCTACCAATACAAGGATGCGGAGAAATACATGGACCTTGGCCTGTATCCCTACTTTCTCCCCATCAATAAGGTAATAGACAATAAGGCCATTGTTGACGGCAAGGAACTTATAATGGTCGGATCCAACAATTACCTGGGGCTTGCGCAAAACCCCCAGGTATCTGAATCAGCCCTTAAAGCACTTAAAGAATACGGTTCCTCAACCTGCGGCTCCAGGTTCCTGAACGGGACACTCAGCCTTCATACCGATCTGGAGAACAAGCTTGCGGAGTTCATGGGTTATGATGGAGCCCTGGCTTTTTCCACCGGCTTTCAGACAAACCTTGGAATCATTCCCTCCCTCGTTACAGAGGATGATGCCATCGTCATTGACCAGTATGCTCATGCCAGCCTGATTGATGCATGCATGCTGTCCCGCGGAAAAATATTCCGTTTCCGGCATAATTCACCCACACACCTGCGCAAGGTTATCCAGCAGGCAAAAATGGAAGCAGAAGGCATCCTTGTTGTTGTTGACGGTGTATATTCCATGGAGGGTGATATTGCCAGGCTCAGTGAAATTGTCCCCATTGCAAAGGAATATGACTGCGCCGTCTTTGTCGATGATGCTCACGGTATAGGCGTTCTGGGCAAAAACGGCAGGGGAACAGTAGAGCATTTCGGGCTTATTAATCAGGTTGACCTTATAATGGGAACCTTTTCCAAGGCCTTTGCTTCCCTGGGTGGTTTTGTAGTCTCCAATGAGCGCATAATCCACTATATAAAGCATGTATCCAGGCCTTTCATCTTTTCCGCAAGCATCAGCCCTGCCAATTTAGGCGCAGTTCTTGGGGCACTGGAGATTATAAAATCAGAGCCCTGGCGAAGAGAAAGGCTTATTGAGATATCAAAATGCATGAACAGGCGTTTCCGTGATATGGGATTCAATGTAGGATCGTCTGAGACACCGATTATTCCAGTTATCATCGGAGATATGAATACAACCCTGATGATGTGGAAAAAACTGTCTGAACACGGAGTTTTCACCAATCCTATTGTAGCTCCCGCTGTTCCGCCGAACCGTTGTATGATAAGGACATCCTATACAGCTACAATAAGCGATGATGAGCTTGAGGCTGTTGCTGATGCGTTCTTCAGGGCAGGAAAGGAACTGAACATCATTTAGCAGGCGGTCATAAAAATTCACAGCTCCGGAGCGTTTTCTTTAACCGTATCCAGGGAGAAAGGATAATTTGGGGAACTTGTTAAAAAGAAGCATATTTTTTGCAATCTCTGCAATGTTGCTTGCTTTACCTTTTTTAGCAGTAAAAGCAGGTTATGACCTGGAACAGATTGACAGCATACCGGTTCTTTTGCTGGATACGCCATTTTTTTATGCCTTAATGGATATACTTGAATATTTCAGTTTCATAATGCATACATCGGTTTATACTCTCCTGTATGTCGTTGCTGTATCTCTGGTGATTTTCATTATACGGGTATTTCTTTCCAATAAGGTTTTAAGATCCATGATATCCTTTTACAGGCATTCTCATATACGGCTTATTCCTAATGTCATCATAAGCACCCTGTCCCTTACGCTCTTCATCATATCTCTGTATTACTCAAATCCCTACAGCCGGTTTGATACAGCTATTTTTTGGTTCAGCCGTTACTCTATTGTTTTTGCCTTCTTTTTCCTCGTACTTGCCCTTTATTTTACATCCGGCAAGCTCATTAAAAACAAGCTTGCTCTTAAGAACCCCCGGAATTGCACCGCCTACGGCCGTTCTGGTTTTCTTTTCTTCTGTAATATTATCTATGCTGGGTATCTGCTCGCCATGGTTTATTTCCTGCATCAGTTTCTGCTGAATTATTTTAATACAGCCATCCTTCTTGTAAAAAAAGACCTTCTGGCAATAATCGGGTTCTGCGGTATATTCTTTCTTCTTCTCGGTTTTAGTTTTATTTTGCTTACTGCCATGGAGGAAAAGAAATTCCCATGGTATGCATTACTGCTCATCCTGCTTTTCTCATCAGGTTTTTTCTTTTTTACCGCTCAGTATGAAAAAACAGATTTTGTGCAGGAGCCTGTTTTAGCGCAGAAAGAGAACCAAAACAGAATTGTGCTGATGGGTGATCAGACAATCCGCTATCAATTCCCCTGTCTTATTGATATTGAAAAAGGCATAAAGAACAGTCTGGCAAATGAAAATAAAAAAAACCTTGATATCCTCTTTGAAAATCTCCTCACTGCAGAAAGTGTTTTCAGTAATAAGCTAAATACTGAATTTTCTATTTTGAAGGACTGGCTGCCTAAAATACACAGCTGTTCCCCCGGGCTGATCCCGGCAATGCTCAAAAGCATGCAGGACATGAATCATAACCTAAGATCAGCCTTCCACCTTTTTTATCACCTCCTTTTTTTCGGATATGATATCCCCGCAGGACAGGAGCTGTTTGCCTCAAGCTTCCGTGTATATGATAGAGCAGTTTTAAGCAGGTTCAATCCCGCAAGAAACCTTACGCCTGCTGCCCTTCGCATCCTCGAGCTTACGGAAACCAGGGAAAACAGAGTGCTTTTTAATATAGAAGGCCATGTTAGCTTTGAGGGTGAAAAACCCGTAGATACCGATAAACTTGTGATTTACGTAACTCTACTGCAGAAAGCCGATTTCGAGCTTTTGCTTCAGGACATCCAGAGCGTCAAATACCCTCTTTCCCGCCTGTGGAAATACAGCAATCCCTTCAGCAGGGTACAGGACGGAGCCTTTTTAATTGAATCGGTTGTTGATAATGGCCAGGCCTATCGGTTTGCTGTTATCATCAATGACAGGGACAATATATTTAAGGATGCAAAGAGTATAAAGACAAATCTTTACAACATGGAAATAAGCCCCCTGCAGGAGTCTCCCTGTGAAATCCAGCTGACACCTGTCTTTAACCATATTCCAGATGATGACGAATAAATACGACAGAGACAGGGTTTTTTCAACCCTTTTCAGTATTCTTCCGTCGATTTCAAGAAGCTTTTCGTATATTACCCTGAAGATAAAAAGCCAGGAACTTAAAGAAATCATAGCTGTCAGCTATATTCTTTTCAGAATTGCCGATACTATTGAAGACTCGGTATGCAATAACAGCACAAAATCCCGGCTTTTTGGCCTGCTTGCAGGATTAACCTCAGGAGAAGGGGAATTTACCATTGAAAATCTCGATGAATTCTTAAAACAGGCCGATTATCTGAAGAAAATTACCGTTGATGAAAAAAATCTCTTGATGAATTCAGAAACAGCCCTCAGGGGATTATATTCTTTGAAAAAACCTGTCCAGCAGATAATTTTCAGATGGCTGAAGGAAATGATGAGTGGAATGGAAAAGTACCTATCCAGGGAGATAAAGGATTTTGAGGATATGGAGGATTACTGCTGGTATGTAGCAGGAACTGTCGGTTTTCTCCTTTCAGAGGTCTTTTCCCTGTATAACCTTCTTAATGCCGACCTGGATTTCCTTGAAGATAAAATCAGGCATTTTGCCCTTTCCCTGCAGAAGGTAAATATCCTCAGGGACATTTATGATGACTGGTCAAAGCAGAGGCTTTTCTGGCCAGCCAGCCTTTTTGACAACAGTAAAAGAACCCTCTCTGATATAAGCCCCCAGGACAAAAAGAAGCTTATAAATATCATGATAGAAAATACAGTTTATTCTATCAAAAACGGGTATGAGTATGCGCTTTATCTAGATAAAAAAGAACTCTCCATACGCTTTTTCTGCATTTTCTCCATGCTTTTGGCCCTTAAAACCCTTATCATGATAAAAAGAAAGCCCCTGGTCTTTGACCGCAATATAAAGGTGACAAAGAAAGGCTTTTACTTCACACTTATAAATGCAAAGATAGCTGCACATTCCAATTATTTTTATAGAAAACTGGTTAAGAGATACCTCTCGAAGCTGGATTTTGAAAAATGAAACAAATAGAAGGATTTATTTATTTAATTAGGTAAATGCAGAAAACAGCATATACATCTTTTGCTATAATTCAGCTTCTGGTGTTCTTTCTCTATTCATGCCGCGGGCCCGAGCCTTCACCCGGGACGGACTGTCAAAGGATTGCAAGCCTTTCCCCCGCCATTACGGACATTATAATCGATCTGGCCCGGGGAGACCTTCTTGCAGGCGCAACCCAATACTGCGATATTCCTGAAGAATATGAGGTCAAACGTGTCGGCACACTCCTTGATATAAATTTTGAACAGCTTTATCTGCTGAAGCCTGACATGGTTTTTCTTACACCCTACCACTCCGTACTGTTTCCAAAACTCCGGGAGCTTTCAATTGAATATAAAAGCATCCGTCTTGAAACCATAGATGACATATTTTCAGCCATAAGGATTATAGGAGAAAGCCTTGATGAGGAGGAGAAGGCTGAAAACCTCGTTAAAGCAATCAGGGGCGAGCTTGACAATTACATTGAGCTTGCCTCCTGCTTGCCCAAATATTCCATTCTGCTTGTTATAGGCAGGGATGACGGGAAAATAAACAGTTTTTACTCTGTCGGAAGGAACAACTTTCTCAATGAAGTCCTTGGTATGCTGAACTCCACGAATCCCCTGTCTGAGCAAATTCCTTCCTATCCCTTAATAAGCGGTGAAGAGCTTTACAGCATCAACCCTGATTTTATAATAGAACTCTATGCAGACAGGGAACTTGATAATGATGAGGCAGGTCAAAGGATAAATGACTGGTACCAGTTCAGTGATGTCAATGCTGTAAAAAACAGCAGGGTCTATCTTATCAACCGGCCATACATTGTCAGGCCCAGCAGCAAAATTACCTTCATTATCAGGGATATTTACGATATCATAAAAAATCAAAAGCGGAGGTTTCTGTGAAGATACTGAAAAGCCTGTCAATCTTTATAATACTGGTAGCAATGATATTATTTATCAGCTTTCTCGATATTAACAGGAAACAAAATAATAATAAAATCCCCGGCACTTCATTTTATGCTATCAAAAGCGTCGAGATAAAAGACAGGCTTTCAGACAGCCCCATCCGACAGCTTTATGAGAATAAGCTGTCGGATACGGTAAGCCGCGGCAATACGCTGTTCAGCATACTTTCAAAAAACGGTTTCGAAACCAGGGAATCCAATGAGATAATAGATATCATATCCGGGCATATTTCACCAAGAAAAATTTCTGCCAGCGCTGAATATGCAGTCTATTACAAAGATGGCATTGCCAGTCTGTTTGAGCTTCAGATTGACCCTTTAAAGAAAATCAGGGTCCGGAAAAATCCCGAAGGCTTATGGGAACATAGTATAATAGAACAGCCTCTGCTTTCTAAAGAAATTGTGATAAGCGGAACAATTGACTCTTCCCTGTACAATGCCATCGCGGAAAAAGAGGGTATAGGGGTACTCGCCATTGAGCTTTCAGACATATACGCCTTTGATATAGACTTCTTTTCCGATATTAGGGTGAATGACCTTTTTATTGTCATTGTTGATAAAACATACATGGACACAGAATTTTACAGGTACGAAAAAATAAAGGCATGCGGAATGTATGCAAATAAAAAGATATACAAGGCCTTTTTCTTTGATGATGATGAATACAGGGGGTATTATAACGATATGGGGCAGTCCCTTGAAAAGGACTTTCTTAAAGCTCCCCTTAATTACAGGAGAATTTCATCCCATTTCTCCCGCAGCCGTTTTCACCCGGTCTTAAAAAGATATGCCGCCCACAATGGTATAGATTACGCAGCACCCCACGGCACACCGGTAGTTGCCCTTGGAGACGGTAAAATAAGCAGGGCGGGCTGGAACGGAGGTCTGGGAAACTATATCGAAATCAAGCATAACCGTGTATACAGCACCGGGTACGGCCATCTCTCCCGCTTTGCGAAGAATATTAAAAAGGGCGTCAATGTCAGAAAGGGAGATCTCATTGGCTATGTCGGTTCTACGGGACTTTCAACGGGTCCTCATCTGGATTTCAGGGTTATAAAAAACGGCCACTTCATCAATCCTCTAAGCCTTCAGCCAAACCGCAAAATTGACCTGAAGGGAGAAATACTTGATAGATACCTGGAAACCATCAAGGATATGGACAGCCGGCTGGATGTCTTTTTTACTTCAAGCCCTGGGTTAAAGGAAGATTAAAATAAATGA
>CAYSKJ010000021.1:0-29016 GCA_964431655.1 uncultured bacterium
CAGGAAAAATAAATATTTTTCAATAATAATGCAGAATAATCAAAAGAGACTGCCCGCTATCTTAAATTATAAAGATGATTCTTTTTCTGGGTTATGTCAGTTATGGATTTTTAAACGGGACCATGGACAGGAAATCAACTTTAATCAAATACCGCATAACAGCTTTAAGTTATAAAGTTAAGCACAAAATACTATAAAAATGGAGATGGTATTATGAAAATGCGATTTTTCTTTATTGTCCTCTGTATTTTTCTCCTGGGCAGTGCATCACTTTTTGCACAGGTCAGGGGTTCAATCGAGGGCACAGCAACCGACGAAAACGGCGAACCTCTTCCGGGTGTAGTGGTTAAGGCAGTTTCATCGACCCTTATTCAGCCCCGTTACTACACAACCGATGAGAACGGTAACTACAGGCTGATAGAGCTTCCTCCTGGTTCTGATTACCAGGTTGAATTCAAGATGATGGGTTTTCAGACAGTCCTGAGAACAGGGATAACTGTACTGGTAAACAAGATAGCCAGGGTAGATGTCCAGCTGAAAGAAGTAGCCTTTGAGGAACAGGTTATAATTACAGGGGCTGCTCCTGTGCTGGATACCACCTCCTCCACCTCCGGCGTCAATGTGGACAGGGATTTTACAGAGAGGCTTCCCAGCTCCCACAGCTACCAGGCTGCCCTTTCAATGCAGGGAGGAAGCACCGGGTCCTCCAATCCGAGCGTAAGGGGCGGCGGAGTTACCGGCAACCTCTATATGTTTGACGGAGTCGATCAGACTGATCCCCTGACAAGCACCTTCGGCGCTAATTTGAATGCTGATGTCGTGGCAGAAATTGAAGTTATGACCGGCGGTCTTCCCGCTGAATTCGGAAGGTCTTCCGGCGGTGTCATAAATACTGTTACAAGATCCGGCGGTAATGACTTCTCTGTATTCTTCAGGCTGAGGCTTGATGACCCTTCATGGCAGCTGGAGGACCGCAATGACGAGAAACCGGATTCTGACCTGGAATACCACCCTACACTCTCTGTTGGCGGTCCGGTTATCAAGGATAAACTGTGGTTTTTCCTTTCATATTATTATAAGAAGGGGCCCTGGATGCAGGGAGGCTATACCTACTACAGGTACCGCTGGTCTGATGGCGAACAGGTCGCACTCCACTGGGACGATGAAGTCCTTACCCAGTTTTTCTACGGTAAGCTGACCTGGTCCATTTCTCCCGAGCATCAGGTTTTCGTAACCTATAATATGGACCCCATGGAGTGGGATGATGATCCCTATCAGGCATCAGGCATGACCATATCAACGGATACCTTTTCTTACTGGGATCAGGGAGGGGAATCCTACGGGCTTAATTACACGTGGATAGCAACCCCCAATCTTTTCTTTGAGGCAAAGATGGGTATGGTTCAGGGCTATCTGAACTACGGTCCCATGCAGCCGTCTGATTCCTACTACAGAGTCCGTCACTCCAATCCTGATTATACCGATATAGAGTGGGGAAGCTTCCCCCTGGAGAGCCTTACAGACAGGAACAAGGATACCTACGATATATCTGCAAAATATTACCTTTCCGACTTGTATGGAAGCCACGAATTCAAATCGGGTTTTTCCTATCACCAGCTTGAGGCTGTAATAGGTGATTTCTGGGTTGACAACTACTATGACCTGCAGCTCAGCGAGGATTACACCGGTGATGAATGGGGAGACTGGGACAATTCTGTATACTGGACATCGGATTCTACACTGGTTACCACCCATGACCAGTCCAAGGCTCCTGCCACCACCGACTATTATGCCTTCTATATCCAGGATAAGTGGAGACCTGATTTTATTGACGGCTTTACAGCTAATATAGGCCTTCGTTTTGAAAGCCAGAGCGGCAAGAACAATATGGGAACCGAGGTTTTTGAGAACGGCTGGGGCGATATGATTGCCCCAAGGCTGGGCTTTGTATGGGATATAGGCAATACCGGCAAGCATAAGCTCAATATGTTCTGGGGACGTTTCTACACAGCCTGGACCACCATGCTTGTATATGTATTCAATGTTGATAATTCCTATGAAAGGAATTATTCATGGAACCCTGAAACAATGAGCTGGGATTTTGATTATCAGACAGAGCCGGGAGAGAACCTCACTCAGATTGACCCAAACCTCGATCCTGACTATACCGATGAATTCACTTTGGGATACGAGAGGGAGATTTCGGATAACTGGTCTGCAGGTATCAGCTATACCCGCAAACTGAGCCGTAATTGCCTTGATACATACAGGGTAATTGTTGCTGAAGACGGTACTGTCCTCTGGAACGGCCCGGGCAGTGAAGATCTGGGCGTTAATGTAATTCCAGCCGATCCTTCCCAGTCCTATGACTATTATACCAATATTGATGGAAACAACAGGGATTACTGGGGTGTTGAACTCTATTCAACGGCCAAGATAAGGAATTTTACCTTCATGGGTTCCTATACACTGTCTGAGGCAAAGGGCACCACTTTTGACTCACCGGGACGAAATGCTTCGGGTGTATGGTATTCAAGCCCCTATTACGGCACTCCCGACCTTTCGGAAAATCTCTACGGCTACTCCATATACCATGTGAAGCACTTTATCAAACTAAATGCTACCTATCAGTTTAACTGGGGCACAGTTGTAGGGCTTTCAGGCTTCTGGAGATCAGGATACCATTATTCAAAGCTTGATTTTGCACCCCTGCTTGGATATCCGAGCAACAGGGATCCTAACGGAAGATATCTTATAATAGGCGAAAGAGGGGAATATGAGCTTCCCAGCTATTATAATATTGACCTGTCCATCCAGCAGGATTTCAACCTTGGTAAATTCGGCATGATAACCCTGATTGCAGATATTTTCAATATTACCAACAATGAGGGTGTATTGGGCCATGTAGAGGCAAATACCTCCAATTTCGGCCAGCCTAATTCATATTCTGCCCCCATGAGGTGGAGCCTGTCTCTGCTTTATAAATTCTGATAAAACGGATAAATAAAAAAAAGCTCCCCGTACGGGGAGCTTTTTTTTATTATGAACATTAGTTTTTCTTTTTGGAAAACATCAGGTATAAAAGGGATATTCCGCCGTAGAAGAGTATTCTCGGGGCATATTTGTTTTTTCCCAGCTGTATTATCTTTTTAATTATTGTCCCGGGCCTTAAGTAAAAGGATGTATAGGCCTTCTTCTGGTATTTTTCCAGGGTTTCCTGATCAAGTCCCTTCGGTATGAAGAGGCAGTTGAATATGTTCATTCTGTCCCAGTCCTCGTCAAAATCACCGTACTGCGATGCAGAAGAGTATATGTCCGTTCCCGGGAGGGGTGTAAAAAGGGTGGAATGAAAGTCATCCAGGTCCAGCTCCAGGATGAAATCCAGAGTATCCTGCAGGGTGTCCAGGGTTTCCGTGGGATGGCCGAACATAAAGAGGCCTCTTGTTGTGATGCCTGCTTTCCTGGTCATATTAATGACATCTCTTGCCCTGGCTTTTGTAATGCCCTTCTTAATGAATTTGAGCATTTCATCATTGCCGGATTCAATTCCGTAGCTTATGTGATAGCACCCTGTTTCTTTGGCCTGTTTCAGCATATCCCGGTCAACACAGTCAATCCTTGCATAACCTGACCAGGTGAGTTTCGGATAGTTTTTTCTTATGCTTTGGGTGATATCGAAAAACCTCTGCCTGTTTACCATGAAATTGACATCATAAAAGCTTATATCCCTGATGCCGTATTTATTATATAGTTTGTCGATATTCTGTACTACCCTGTCGGCTGAAAATATCCTGAGCTTTTTGCCTTCAAGGAAGTTGGTTGAGCAGAATATGCACCGGCCGATGCATCCTCTGCCTGTAATAAGGGTTGCACTGGGAAGTTTCTTTATCAGGGGAAGGGCGGGGTGGTATATTTTATTAAGGCCATCTATGAGCTCCCAGTCCTCTGCGGGAAGGTCATCAAGATTGCTGATGAATTCCCTGGTACCGGTGAAAATATATTTCCCCTCTTTATTTATAAATCCCAGGCCTTTTACTTTTTCAATGCCCCTGGCCAGGTTAAGGGCATTTACCAGCTCATAAAATGTGATTTCACCCTCCCCGATGACAGCATAGTCAAAATAGGGGTATTTCCTCAGGGTTTGCTCAGGAAGAGCGCTTATGTGCACACCGCCGGCAACATTTATAATGCCTTTATGAATATCTCTAACCTTTTTTGCAAGCCGTGATGCATCGGATATATTAAGGGTTACAGATGTATACCCTATAAGCTGGGGGCGATAGGATTCTATGTTTCTTAGAATATCCCCTTCGTCAAGGTTCAGGGTCTGGGCATCGATGATTTTAACAGAGAAGCCCTTTTGGCTCATGAAGGAGCCCAGCGATAAAAGCCCCATGGGAGGTACCTTGGGGGAATTATGGCTTAAAAATCCAAGCTGTTTTTCATAGCTGTAGGGAGGGTTGATAAGCAAAATCTTCTCTATATTCATAAAAAACCACCGTCAATCCAGCTATAAAATAAACTCAAGATTAAAAAACTCAAGAAAAATGATAGAAGGATAAAATTTATTGACCTTTGTCTATCCCAATATATAGATTTATTATGCTTAAACCGGAGGAATATTTTACTCAGATTCAGAACACTGCCCAGAAGAAATATGAAGCCCTGCGGGATTATTATGTAAATAAAAATACTGCTTCTCAAACTGCGGAAAAGCACGGTTATACCCTCTCATCCTTTTATTCGCTGATAAGGGAGTTCACAAAATTCCTGCACGATAATCCCGGCGATGATTATTTCTTCAAAAGGAAAGCACCGGGAAAAAAAGGCGGTACAATCAGCGAAACTGCTAAAAAGGAGGTAATTTCCCTGAGGTTAAAGGGCTTTTCCATGCAGGCGATAAAATCTGTGCTTGACTCAAGGGGCATAATGATATCCGAGAGTTCATGCTACAGGATACTCAAAAAAGAAGGTTTTTCCAGGCTAAAAAAAAGCTCCGGGAATCAAAGGCCCTCAATTAAGCAAAAGCCCTTAACCGCCATGGATTTCAGGCAGGAGTCCTTCAACAGTTCGAATATAGGAATTCTTTTGCTTATCCCTTATTTGAAGAAATATCAAATAGACGGGGTTATCAGAAAATCTCTCTTTCCTGATTCCGGTGGAATCCCAAAGGTGTCCTGCGTTCTCTCCTTCCTTGCATTAAAGCTCTCAGAGCTGAACAGGCTAAGCGGCGAAGAGCTGTATTCCATGGACAGGGGCCTGGGCCTTTTTGCCGGCCTGCCTGTCCTGCCAGAGGCAGGGTGGTTCACATCCTATGGTGAAAGGGTTCTGGAAGAATCCAGCCACGATTTTATGCTCAGGATGCACAGGGAATATCAGGAAAAAGGACTTCTGGGAAATCACTCTGTGATAGAACTTATGGATGTTCCCTGCTGGAAGATAACAGCGGACAGGGCTCCAAAAAGGATGTTCCATGAAACTGCTGGATTTTCATGGGATATTAATACAGGGATAATTGATTTTATAAGGCCTGGGCCACTGCCTGAGCACAGGAGCGATGAATCAGCAGTTTTTACAGGTTTTTATAAAAATGCCGGGACCGGGATAAAATATCTCAGCTTCAGCCATATTCTGGCTGATACTGAAATCCTGGGAGACCTTCACCGGCAGGGGCTGAGATTCTACAGCATAAACCCTCTGAGCGACAGGAGCCACCATCTGAGGAAGATATCACCGGGTCTCATGAAAACAGTTCATCTATCAAAAATCGGCCCTAAACCTGTATCTGTGCGGGTTTATGAGGAAAACCTGCTTCTGATCGGATACAATCCCAAAGAAAGCATTATAGAAAACAGGGTACGAAGGCTGCAGCTTGTGTATCCGGGGAAGCTGATACCGGTTTCAATCATCACCAATGATTTTTTTACATCACAGGAAAGGATTGCGGAGATGTATTATAATAAATTCATCCTTAGAAAACCCCTTTCAGAACAGCTTGCTTTCTTTAACTCAAACAGAAAAGGACTTTCCCTGGATATTTCCCCCGGTTTTGATTTTTTGATCACTGCTCTGTCCCATAACCTCTACAGGATGTTTGTCATGGACATCGGCAAAGATATGCCTGACAGGGATATCTTCTACAGATGCCTGAACAATTCAGGAAGGATTGAGATAAAGGAGCATTCCATAAAAATAATTCTTAAAAAAAGAAAAAATATAGATATAATTATAAGGAAGCTGAGTGAATACAGGGGATACAAATACGATTTTCTTGGGGGAAAAAGCCTTGAATATGCTTCCTATTCGTCGTCATAGAAGCCTTAATACAAATTTCCGGGGGTAATAATATTATGAAGAGATTGTTTGTAATGCTTCCCTTAATACTGGTCCTGTGCGCCTGCAAAGAGCATGAAGCCGACAGGTCACAGGTGCTGGATGATATTGTCATGTCCTATATGAATAAGAATAATATCCCGGGCGCGGAGGTCCTTATATGGATCAACGGTGATTTTAATTATCACAGGGCCTTCGGATTTGCTGATATCGAAAAGGGTATTAAAAGGCAGATAAATCAGCCCTTCAGGATAGCCAGCATCTCCAAAACCTTTACAGCTTTAAGGATACTTCAAATGCATGATGAGGGCCTGATTGACATAAATGACAGTCTTGTTAAGTATATGCCTGAATTTCCCAATGCAGAGGCAATCACCCTGAGTGATCTTCTCGGCATGACCTCAGGGATAACAGATTTTGCAGACCATGATTTTCTGGGCATTTGGTATGAAGATTTAGACATGGAATTTTCCATGGAAAAAGCTGTCAATATTTCAGCCATGAAATCCGACAGCTTTTTAAGTCCTGGAGAAAAGGTCGTGTACAGCAATGTCAATTACACCCTCCTGGGATTTATTATTGAAAAAGTAACCGGAAACTCTGTCGGATCGGAATTTTCTGAACATATATTCCTTCCTCTGGGTTTGCAGAATACATTCTACCCGTCTTCAGATGAGCTTCCCGGGGGTCTGAGGGGATATTCCCTGGAAAAAGAAGGTTTTGCAGATGTTACAAAGCTAAATCCCGCAGTACCCCATACAGGGGGTGCCGTTATCTCTGATATGAATGACCTGTGGATATTTGTGCAGGCCCTTTATAACGGCTCTCTGATTTCAGAAGATACACTCAGAAAACAGCAGGAAACCCGGACTATGGACAAAAGCCCCGAATGGGTCAGATACGGCCTGGGAATCCTGGATCTTGGCGGGTTCTGGGGCCATAACGGAACCATATTCGGTTTTTCATCGGAGATGTTTTATCTGCCCCGGGATAATGCGGTTATAATCATAAATGTTAACCGACTTGACCGGGATGACAAGAGCTGGTCCGGAGATCTATTTCTGGCTCTTTCTAAACAGCTGTTTCCTGAAGGCGTTAAATGGAATAATTTTCCAGGGATCTAATAAAAGGTTATAAAAGCGTGGCCCTGACCCAGAGTATTCCCTCTTTGCCCGGCTCATATTCCAGCTTGTCCGTGAAAAAGGGCTCATATCGGTTTTCTTTCGCTCCCTGGAAACTGATGCGGTATGATTTTACCTCCATGTGCACAAGCAGGTTTTCCTTTATTATTTTTTCCGAAAGCCTTTGGGGTTCATAGGGATTGGAAGGCTCTTCCAGGTTGAAACTTCCCAAAAATTCACCCCCAGGCTTAAGGACACGGATAATCTCCCTGCACATTGCCTCAAAATTATCCACATGGTCTATGGCATTAAGGGTGAACATTATATCAATAAAATTTGAAGGTATGGGGATAGTCTTCTCGGTGCTTTTTACATACAGCATATCGTGGGACAGCATATCACTTCTGAATTCATCGGCATAGCGGTCTGCAAGCACATCAATGCCTACCCTCATATATGCCTCTTTTGCCCAGCAAAGGGAGCCCCTGGGCCCACAGCCGAAATCTGCAACGATCCTGCCCTTTATGAAATCATGGCTCTCCTCCATGGCAAGCTTCAGCATAATTTCCTCATAATAATCATTTCTGAAGTGGCCATTATCCAGTTCATGCCTGGACTTCCAGAACTCCAGGGCAAGGTCGTTTTTGGCAAAAAACCTGTATTTAACAGGCCTTAGAAGCCTTTTTACCGGTTCGGGGAGCAGTTTTCTCAACCATTTAGTATTCATTGCTTTTAAGATTTAATTATTTTTGTCAGTTCTGTCAAGTAAAAGACCCCGGGAAAATATTAAAGGAGAAGTTTAATAAGCCTGGAATAGTGGGTTTCAGGATTATACTCCTGTTCTGTTTTTAACCTGGCATTCCGGGAATATTCTGATATTAGATCCGGCCTGCTGTTAAGGAAGCTAATTTTGTCTGCCAGGTCAGTCTCATCTCCGGGCTCAAATAAAAGGCCATTCTGCCCGTCATCAATTATTTCTGGAATACTTCCTATATTGGAGCCCACAGCGCATTTGCCGTGAGCAAAGGCTTCAAGCAGAGCATTGGGCATATTCTCATACCACAGGCAGGGGAAAACTGTAAACCTGGCCCCGGATACCGCCTCCCTCAGTTTTTCATCTCTTAAAAAACCCAGAAATTTTACATTATTTATTTCCCTTTTACTGCACAGCTCCTGCAGGCCTTGTGCATAGGCTCCCGATGCATCTCCTGCAATATATATCATCAGGCTCCGGTCCTTAATATGCCGGGCTGAATTTATAAGGGTCTCAATTCCCTTATGCCTGGTCAGCCTTCCGAAATAAAGAATATAGTTGCTGTATTTATAATCCGGCTTTATTACTGAGGAATCAATAAAAGTAGGCAGGTGGTGTATTTTTTCAGGTTTTATGCCTGATTCAATCATTTTGTCCCTTAAAAAACCTGAAGGGCTTATAAAGCAGTCAACCCTTTTATATACCCCCAGTATCCGGTGGAAATACATGGAAAGCACTCTAATCAGGGAAGCAGGCAGGCTCTCATGGACGCATTTTTTAAATACAGCATTGAATAAACAGCCATTCAGGCATTTTTCGCATATATTGCCCCTGTAAAGAAAATCATACCTGGCGCAGGCCAGAAAGAAGTCCGAAAGCCTTATTACAACCCTTTTCCCCTGGCTTTTTGCCCCGTCTATTATGCTTGGAGACAGGGAATTAATAAAGTTCAGTATATATACGGAATCAGCGTTTTCATTCCTTATGAGCCTTATTATATTCTTTTTTGCCTCCAGGGAGTAGAAGGCTTTTTTTATCATATTGGCCGTCGAGGAAAATGAGGGGCTTATATCCCTGTAATAAACCCTGCCTTCCCTGTCTCTCGGTGAAACAAAGTATTGATCGTAAGCGCTGGGTTCATTGGAACTGTATTTTACAGAAAAGGGCAGGGTTTTGTGCCCGTTTTTTTCAAGGATATCCTTAACATTGAACAGGTATTTCTCTGGTCCCCCTGCAATAAAATACCTGTAGTTAGCTATGATTATACTGGCCATTTATATATTAGAGATTCTATCTCTTTTGATAATTCTCCATGACTTCCTTCAGCTTTGCATAATCTATTCCAGCTTTTTTACATATATGGCGGACTATTTCCCCGGGAACATGATGTTCGGAATCCAGCCTGTCCAGAGCTTCTTTTCTTGTAATTTGCCCATCCCTTATAAGACAGCTTAAATGATCATCTTTATCATTATAGCCGAGGAGTTTCCAGTAAAGTAGCTGTCTTATGATCCCTATCTCGCAGTCGCTCCGGTATTGCGAATCAATGCCTGGATATGTCTTCCACTGCAGTTCATTGGCAAGCGTATCTGTGATTATCTTTTCATCCCAATGTATATAATGGTAGAAGAAATGTATCACCTTTATGCCGTTGCGCTCAAAGAGTGCTTTCTGCCTCTTGCGGCCCGCAAGGTATTCTGCTGTCTGAAGGTAAAGGCAATAGGGGTTAAGCACAAGGGATGGGTTCTTTATAACCTGTTTCAGGTAGCCAGTAAGAAAGGAAATACCTGAACTGGACGCGGGATTAATCTTAACTATATTGGACTTATAGAGCTTGCCCTCATAGGGGGATTCCCCGCTAAGCGACATGGGGACCTTCTGCCTGACGGCCTCCCTGTCCACATATCTCATTATGCCCAGCCTGCATCCGACACAGAAGGTTATAAGGGTCTCAGGCCCGGGATTTTTAAGCCAGGCATTGAAATGCCTGGGAAAGGCTTTGGTGAGGTAATCTGTCCTGATATGTTTTAGTTCGACACCGAGGATTTTTACAATCCGGTAGATATTATCTATGGTCTGTTCCGGTATAAGCCCTGAATCAATGAATACAGCAAGGGGTTTCAAGTTGAGCTCCTTTACCAGGTAATAAAGCATATAACTGCTGTCCCTTCCCCCGCTGAACCCGACAACGCAGTCATACTTTCTCCCAGGGTGCTCTTTGAGGATTTTATCTATATCCTCCCTCAGCTTCTCCTTTCCAAGGTATTTTCTCTCTTTTGCATTCCTGCAATGATTGCAGACACCATCCTCATCAAAGCTTATGCCTGCATAATCTTCGGGAAGTATGCATTTCCTGCACAGCTGGTCTGTCATTTCAGGGCCTCCTGTTTTAATATCCGCTTATTATGCCATAATCCATCTGATTTTGACAGAAAAATATAAAAAATAACCGTGATGATAACTGTTCTTACAACCCTGCGAGATTATTTTTTTGATTTATTAGTAATTCACTGTAGTATAGCACTCATAAATGGCCTGAGGGTATATTAATACAATGATGTCAATCCTGTACCTTATTTTTTTTTATCCCATCGAGTTTATTATAAGGCATATCCTTGAACTATCCTTTCTGGTTACAGGAAGCTACGGTATCTCCATAATCATTGTCAGTATTGTAATCAGCCTTATTACCCTGCCCCTCTACCATTTTGCAAACCTTATGCAGTTAAAGGAGAGGGAGATAAAAAAAAGGATGGAACCGGCTGTAAACGACCTGAAAAAGGTATACAGGGGCTATGAGCTTCATTTGTACATAAAGACCCTCTACCGGCAGAACAACTATCACCCGGTCTATTCCCTGAGGTCCTCCATGGGGCTTCTTCTCCAGGTACCCTTCTTTATTGCCGCCTACCATTTTCTTTCCATATACGAGCCATTGCAGGGCGTTTCCTTTCTTTTCTTTCATGACCTGGGAAGTCCTGACGGCCTTGTAAGCCTGTGGGAACTACGTATTAACCTCCTGCCCTTTCTTATGACCGGATTCAGCCTCCTTGCCGGCTATGTCTACACAAAAAATGCAGGTACTGGGGAAAAAGTGCAGGTCTATATAATTTCAGGCCTGTTCTTTGCACTTCTTTACAATTCTCCTTCCGGACTCCTTCTGTACTGGACCTGCAATAATATATTCAATTATTTAAAGCACATCGGATACAGCTTTTTTGAAAAAGAAAATATGAAAAATACTGTTATTTCAGGGAGTATTTGCAATGTCTAAACTTTTGCTTGTTATGATTCTGTTTCTGCTGATTCCCATGCCTGCCTATGCCTATCTTGATCCGGGCAGCGGGAGTATGATAGTGGGGGCAATAATAGCCCTGGCAGCTACTCTTTTTTATATTCTGAAGAATTTTGTCTATGAGAGGATGAACTATGTTTTTAAGGGGAAAAAGAAATTCCCTGACAGGAAATTCGGCATAGTCTTCTACTCGGAAATGGCACATTACTGGAATGTATTTTTTCCAATTATCAGGGAGCTCCACAATAGGAATATAAAATGCACCTATCTGGCCGGCGAGGAGAATGACCCGGGATTGGAGTGCGGATATGAGAATCTTGAAAAAATACATGTAGGAAAGGGTTTTGAGGCTTATTATTTTTTGAACAGGCTTGAAGCAGACCTTGTGATTATGACAACACCGGGTTTAAATGTCCTTCAGTTAAAGAAAAGCAGGAAGGTAAAGCATTACTGCCATATTGTTCACGGCCTGGAGGATACTTCTACTTATGCCCCTTACGGTGTTGATTATTTTGATTCATTGATGGTAAACGGGGAGCATCAGCTCTCGGTTATAAGGGAGCTGGAAAGGAACCGCAACCTTCCTGAAAAGAAAATAGGGATAATAGGCAGTACCTATCTTGACGTGATGGCTGAGAGAGTCAGCGGTAATAAACCGCATAAGGATGGAAAAACCACCCTCCTTCTTGCACCGAGCTGGGGCGAGAAGGGATTCTTAAAGCGGTTCGGCAGTATGCTCCTTGATGCTTTAACCCTGCAGGATTATATTATAATACTAAGACCCCATCCTCAGAGCTACAAGTCCGAAACCGACATGATTATGAAATTCCAGGAAAAGTATTCGGATAAAAAGAACCTGGTATGGGATGACAGGCCCGATGGCCTTGATTCAATGCTTATGGCGGATATTATGATATCGGATTACTCAGGAATTATCTTTGATTACCTTTTCCTTTTTGCAAAGCCTGTTATAGTGACGGATTTTGAAGTGGATCCAAGAAAATACGACATGAACTCCCTTGACTCAAAATCCAGCACCCTTATGAAGCTTATAAGGGAAGGAAAGGTTGGATATGTCCTTAAAGAAAAGGAAATATCCGACATAAGCACAATAATTGATAAAATATACAATGATGGTTCCCGGGTGAAATCCATTGAGGATTTCAGGGACAAAATATACTGCCATCCCGGGGAATCAGGAAAAAGGGGTGCTGATTTCATCCAGTCCATAATGAAGGATATAAATGATAATTAAGCCCTGTTTTATGTGTCAAACGGTGTGAAAAGGGGGATATTCCTATGAAAAAAACTGTTTATGTTGGTATGAGCGCTGACCTGGTTCATCCGGGCCATCTTAATATAATAAAAAAAGCCCGGGAATACGGCGAGGTTATTATAGGCCTTCTTACCGATGAGGCTATTGCCAGCTATAAGAGGCTTCCCTATATGACCTATGAGCAGAGGAAAGAGGTTGTTGAGAGCATAAAGGGGGTTTCCAGGGTTATTGCCCAGAGAACCCTTGACTACGTGCCAAATCTCATGGAGCTTAAGCCTGATTATGTGGTCCATGGGGATGACTGGAAGGAGGGTGTTCAGAAGGAGACAAGACAGCGGGTCATAGACGCCCTTGCCCGATGGAACGGAAAGCTTATTGAAGTGCCCTATACCAGGGGTATCTCATCGACCCAGCTGAACAATGCCCTGCGCGAAATAGGCACTACCCCTGACCTGAGAAGGAAAGCCCTCAGACGGCTCCTGCAGTCCAGGTCCCTTGTGCGCATTATGGAGATACACAATGGACTGACAGGGCTGATAGTTGAAAATGCCTTCATCAGCAGTTCCCAGGGCAGGAAGGAATTTGACGGCATGTGGGCAAGCAGTCTTACCGACTCCACCGCAAAGGGCAAACCTGATATAGAGGCAGTCGACCTGACCTCCAGGGTCAGGACCCTGAATGATGTTCTTGAGGTCACTACAAAGCCCATTATTTTTGACGGAGATACGGGGGGCAGGACAGAGCATTTTGTTTTCACGGTGAAAACACTGGAAAGGCTTGGGGTTTCAGCGGTAATTATAGAGGATAAGACAGGCCTGAAAAAGAACTCCCTTTTCGGAACAGATGTTGAGCAGACCCAGGACGACATTGAGAGCTTCTGTCATAAGATCAGAGAAGGTAAAAAGGTCCAGGCGACCGATGAGTTCATGATTATTGCAAGGATTGAAAGCCTGATTCTCGGCAAAGGAGTGGAAGATGCGGTAATACGTGCTGAAAACTATATTAAAGCTGGAGCTGACGGAATAATGATACACAGCAGGAGCAAAAAACCTGATGAAATCATTGAGTTCTGCAGAAGATATAAGATGCTGGAAGGCAAAAAACCACTGGTTGCAGTCCCTTCAAGCTATAATACCATCCGGGAAGAGGAGCTTGCCAGAAACGGAGTAAACATTGTCATATATGCCAACCAGCTTATAAGAAGCTCCTATCCTGCCATGATAAGTACCGCAAGGGCTATTCTGGAGCATGGCAGGGCTTTTGAGGCCGAAGAGAATATGATGTCCATAAAAGAGATACTTGAGCTGATTCCGGGGGGCAAGTGAGGTGATAGACCCTGCAGAATTTGTTTCAGAACTGGTAAAGAATGGATATGGCCTATTTTGCGGAGTCCCGGATTCTCTTCTGAAAAACCTGTGTGCCTACCTGGAGGACAATCTTGATAATAAATCCCATATAATTACAGCAAACGAGGGGAATGCTGTTGCATTGGCTTCAGGTTATCATCTGGCCACGGGAAGGACCGGAGTTGTTTATCTCCAGAATTCAGGCCTGGGTAATATTATCAATCCCCTGGCATCCCTGGCTGATCCAGATGTTTACAGCATACCCATGCTTCTTGTTGTCGGCTGGAGGGGAGAGCCGGGAGTCAGGGATGAACCCCAGCACGTAAAGCAGGGCAGGATTACCAGGGAATTATTTGATGTACTGGGCATTCCCTGCCTTATTATGGGTCCGGATTCCGACCCTGCAAAGGATCTGGTGGAAATTTGCGGGAAAATCTCTGAAAGGGGAGCTCCGGGGGCTGTTATTATCAGGAAAAACACATTCTCTTCATGTAAAAGAATTAAAGACAGACATGAAAAAGCCAGCCTTCTGCGTGAATCTGCCTTAGAGACAGTTCTGGACTCATCCAGGCCCGATGATATTTTTATATCCACTACAGGAAAGACCTCCCGCGAATTATATGAACTGCGCCTTTCAAGGGGAGAACAGCAGAAGGATTTTCTGACAGTGGGTTCCATGGGCCATACTTCCTCCATTGCCCTGGGTGTAGCTATCGGTCAGCCCGGGAGGCGGGTATTCTGCCTTGACGGGGACGGCTCTCTGCTTATGCACATGGGTTCCATGGCGGTTATCGGCGATATCGGACCCGGGAACCTTGTGCATGTCCTGTTGAACAACAGCGCTCATGAATCCGTAGGGGGCCAGCCAACGGCGGCCGGAGGCATAGATTTTAAAAATCTTGCATTATCACTGAATTATAAATGTTATCACAGGGCAGAATGTGAAAACTCCATAAAAGAAGCAATGAAGAAAATTGAAGGAGAAAAGGGACCTGTGCTCCTTGAGATATGCATAAGGACGGGATCGAGGGATGACCTTTCCAGGCCGAAGAACAAACCCGCGGAAAATAAAAGACTGTTCATGGATAACTGCAGGTGAAGCAACCATTCAGGCACAGCTGGAATTATTACAACCCGGTAAAAGTCCTGGCGGGTGAAGGCATATTTGACAATATCCCTGAAATTGTCCCCGGGGGGAAAATCCTCCTGGTAACCAGCCCTTCTTCTGTTAAAAGGGGCCTGGCAGAACAGGGGGTTAAGTCCCTTAAACCCCTAAACACAGTGATTTACGACAGCGTGACTCCAAATCCCGAACTGTGTGACCTGGAGAAAGCAGGCCTGGAACTCTGCGGACATGGATTTACATCTATAATTGCTCTTGGAGGAGGGAGCGTCATTGATACGGCCAAGGCCTTTGCTGTTATGCTCTCAAACCCGGGTGCTTCGCTTTCTGCTGTATTAAAAGAAAAAATCCGGACAGATCACGGCAGAAGGATTTTCCTTCTGGCAATCCCCACCACGTCGGGTACAGGCTCAGAAATAACGCCCTTTGCAACCGTCTGGGATTCGGAGGCAAAAAAGAAGCTTAGCCTGTCGGGGGAAAGGGTATATCCGGATATTGCCCTTCTGGACCCTCTGCTTACGCTATCAGTGCCCGGAGATATCACGCTTAATACAGGGCTTGATGCCATATCCCATGCCCTTGAATCCCTCTGGAATATAAACCGTTCACCCCTGTCCCAGGGTACTGCCCTGTATTCCCTGGAGCTTTCATTAAAAGCCCTGCCGAAGGCTCTGGCTGAACCGGGGAATATAGAATCCAGGGCAGAAATGCAATGGGCCAGCAACCTGGCTGGTTTTTGCATAAGCCAGACCAGGACAGCTCTTGCCCATGCCATTTCCTATCCCCTTACTGTCAGGTTCGGCGTACCCCACGGGCTGGCCGCAGGCTTCTGCCTGAGGGAACTCATAAAGGACTTTATAAAAAGAGGTCCAGGGCTTTTATACGGATGTAATACACTGGAGAGGGTATCAGCCATGCTTAAAGAATTCAGGCTTTCTGAAAAACTGCTGGCATACTGCAGTGCCAGCCAGGTATTATCCCTGGTTGGTGAAATGTTTGATCCGGCAAGGGCGGGGAATTATATTCTGAAAGCTGATTCTAAATTTGTAGAGGCTATTATCTCAGAATCCATGGATTAAAGAAAAGCAGGTTTCAGGACACAGCCTGAAACCTGCTTTTTATTTTTATAGTTCTATTACATAGAAAGATATGCCCTCATATGTCCACTGGGGCAGTTCCATTATGTTGTCTCTCTCGGATTCGCTGATGGTATAGAGGTGCCCTCCCCTTACATGGTTAAAAAACCTGTAAACGGGTGTGGCACCTGCAGTCTGGTTATTATAGACATAAAATTTAATGCCCTCATAGTTCCATCCCGGCAGGTTCATAACATTATCCCTTTCAGATTCGCTGATGGTATAGAGATGTATGCCTGTTTTTGTATTGAAGAAACGGTAAACAGGAACCGTACCTGAGGCCTGAGTATCGTGGACATTGAATTTAATTCCCTCATAGTTCCAGTCCGGAAGTTCCATCACGGTGTTTCTTTCAGACTCGCTGATGGTGTAGAGATGCCCGCCCCTTACATGGTTGAAGAACCTGTAGACGGGCACACCGCCTCCCGAACCTGCCTCCTTGTGGGCCTTTATGGAGGGGTCGCCGGTATAGTTAAGGCAGTAGTGCACCCACCTCATATAATCATCAGACCCTGCTGAACCCGCCAGATGTATCTTGGCCTGGGTAAAGCCGGCTCCTGCGATGTTCTGGTATGTATCCTGCAGGGTATACCTGAATATCCAGTCATTGTACTGGAAGGAAGGGCCGTGTCCGCTGAGGGAATTTTCACCCAGGCCGTACCTTGAAGCGCCCATGTATACAACGCTTCCCCCGTTGGGGTTCCGGACAAAGGCCTCTCCGAGGCATGGGTCAGCAGCGCCGGATACTTCAGGGTCAAATGCGTTGGAGATGCATGCTATGGTGACGACGATTCCCGGGATATTGTTCAGGGCCATGGCATTGCTTGAATAGAAATCAGACCCGCTTTCCATTGCCCATACTGTTACATTCCCGTGGGTTGCCATGTGGAAAAAGTTCATATTCTGCTGGAGCATGCTGGTAAGGCTGGATACAGTAACGGATGTGTCCGAGTCATAAAGGGTGTATTTGTTATGAACCGGCCAGTAGGGCGCTATATAGTTATTATACATTACCTCGCTCTTGGCTTTTGCGTCCCCGGTATTGTCAAAAAGCTGAACTCCCGAGAGAAGCAAATTTTCTGAGAAGGTCTCGTGGCTTACGGAGCTGATATAGCTCTGGACCTTGTTTTTATAATCCAGTATCTGCTGGACGGTTCTTACAGGCAGTCTCCCGATGATTACATCGGGCGAGATGTCTGTATTGTCTCCGGGCTCTCCTACCCTGCTGTCTCCATCAGCATTCCAGTTGAAAGTGCCCCCGAAACAGCTGTAGAATATGTCCCCCGGTATGGTATTATCGCTTTCAGGCCATGGGAACATGAAAAGATAACCATACAGGTTCTGGTCCGGGACACTGTAGCCGGAATCCGTTCCGCCGTCCCCTATTAGAAATACATAAGTGACATTATTGTTCTGAACATGCTGGTTTATGCAGTCCTTGATCTTGAGCTGGGTTGTTGCCCCGCTGTAAGCGCTCTGTATCTGGCTTACGGTTTTAATGACAGATGTTATCCCTGCGCTCTGCCTGAAATCAGCATAGGCCTGAGCACCGGAAAGAAGGTTTTCCGTCGTTACTATAAGCATGTCATAATCAATGGCCTTGGCGGAAAACACGGTTTTTTCCGGATAGTATTTCTGTATGGCTTCAGGGTTTACGACGGTAGCCGAAACCATGTTTGTAAAGGTTTCATTGGCCCGAAAATCTGTATATTCAGGATTTTTAGCCGGACTGCAGTCTATGCTGAAGCTTGCTGACTGGTAGAAGTACAGGTTTTCTGTATTTGTATCATACTCAAAGGGATAATAGCTGAAATACAGGATATCAAAACCCCTGGTATTGCCCACAGACTGGTATATAAGCTTCTGTGCGGGATAGATAAGACCGCTCTTATAGATCTCAGGATCAGGCAATACTGTGTCTGTCCTGGGCTTAGAAATAATTTCATATCCCTGGAAGGGATAGGGCATAATACTGCCAAGGAGAATCCTATGCTTTTCTTCAAAGGTGATGCCGGTTATGTCGCTTCCCTGCGGAACCAGTACCCTGACCATGTAGGCCGGCAGGTCAGGAGCTCCCTCTTTGGCCAGGGAATAGGCATTGGGGTCTTTATAGGACACCCTGTGGTATCCGTCCAAAGGCTCTATTGCTATATTACTGGTGTCAAAGGATAAATTAACCCGGATTGTTTCTCCAAAGCTTAACTGGCATAAGAAAACAGCAATCAAAACCAGAAAGGAAACTCTGAAAAATCTTAACATAAAAAAACCCCCCAAAAAAATATTAGTAGTAAACTTTATTAAAAAAGCTCTTAGGTTTAAATATACACCTGTTAATTAATTCTTACAAAAAAAATATTCGGCTGGCGGAACAATTTACCCCTTAGATGCCCGATATTTCAGCCTGTAAACTCATAGAGGTCTTTGGGATTGATCTGAACCGAGATGATTCTTTCTATTGTACTGTCCTCATTGATAAGTACGGTCACAGGAAAGCTTCTTGCGGAATCAGGGTCAATTATCTGGTGGCCGAAGCTGTCAACATTTTCAATGATGGTTATTCCGTAGAGCCTGCCTATACGGCCGTGTCTGTCCACAACATTCGGATAGGATATCATCCTGCGGCTAAGCAGGGGGATCATATCCCCTTCCTGTTCCTTAAAGGTAATACCAAGGAGAACTACGCTTTCCCTGTCCATACTGGTGTAGAATTCCTGAAAATCATCAAGCTGGAGCCTTGACCTGGCATCATAGGTTGCCCAGAAGCTTAGTATCACCTTCTTGCCGCTTAGGTCCCAGAGCCTGTATTCATTGCCGTCCAGGTCACGGGCGCTGAAATCGGGTGCAATTGCCCCTGTTTCAAAGGCTACCCTTTTTCCCGAGGGGTGTTCAGGCAGGGAGGCACATCCAGCAAGCAGAAGCATTATGAAAAGAACAGGGATTATTTCTTTTAAAATGTATTTCATATTAATCTCCTTTTTTTTGAATATACCTACAAAAACACCCTATGAAAAGAAAAAGTTTTAAAAACCTTGTTTTTATATGCGAAAATATTATGGAAATTTTGCTCAGCAAAGGATAGAATGATGATAAAGGAGAAAGAAATGAAAAAATCATATATATTACTTCTCTTAATAATCCTGTCTTTTGGCCTTATGCCTGTCCGGGCTGAAAATATTGCCGATGAGTGGATAAAAGATCAGGTCGCCCTTCAATACTCTGAAAAAACTTCAGCCCCGGGAAGAATATTGGCTGACTTTTCACCCTTCAGCATGGAGCTGGACATCTTTGAAAGAGACAAAGAGGCCATCTATGACCTGATGCTGCACGGCAGGGATGCCCATGATATTATTGAACTTTACAGGATGGGTGTCTATGAGGGAGAATTCAGCTGGAAAAACCCCTTTCCCTGCGGGAGTTCGTCCTTCAGCGCCCCTTTCAGCCAGAAAGCCACAGTCCGGGATATAACCCTGTATTACCTGGTCAAGATGAGAAGATCCCAGGAAATGGGTATGAATATTATTCTCTCGGTAAATCCCGATGCTCTTGAGGAGGCTGAATACTGGGACAACCGTCGTGAAGAGGCAGGAAATCTCCCGCTGTTCGGGCTTCCTGTCGCGGTGAAGGCAAATATAGGGACTGCTGACCGACAGCCCACCAGCGCAGGAGCAATAGCTCTGCAGAACAGTCTTTGCATCCGGGATGCATTTATTATAAAAAGAATTAAGGAGTCCGGGGGTATCATTCTTGCCAAGACAAATCTCAGCGAATGGGCAAACTTTATGTCAGAGAATTCTGCCAACGGCTTCTCTGCTCTGGGAGGGCAGACAAGGAATCCTTATGGGAGATTTGATGTGGGAGGATCCAGCTCCGGGTCCGCAGCTGCTGTTGCCATGGGCCTGGTTCCCCTGGCGCTGGGAACCGAAACATCCGGCTCCATTGTTTATCCGGCCAGCCAGAATTCTGTGGTTGGACTTAAACCCTCCCTGGGGCTTGTAAGCCGTGACTGCATAATACCCATTGCCGAGGCTCAGGATACTGCAGGGCCTATAACAGTGTCAGTCAGGGATGCCGGCCTTCTTTTATCAGTTATAGCGGGTTTTGACGGGGCTGATCCCGCCACAGCCCTGTGCAGTGATAAAAAGGAGGATTATAACCTGGAGCGCTTACATGAAAAACCCCTTAAAGGGCTTCGTTTTGGCCTGGTCAGCAGCAGTCTGATGAGAAGGTATTATTACAGAGCGGAGGAAGCCAGGATACAGATGCGGATAGCCGGGGAGCTTTCCAGGGCAGGTGCTGTGGTAGTTTTTGTTGAGATGGATGAAGCTGTTTACAGCAGGCTTGATGTTCTCTCTGTGTTTCATTACCAGTTCAGGGAGGGTGTGAACCGTTACCTGGAAAAATGTTCCAGGGGAGGATCCTGCAGAAGCGTGGCTGAGATTATCAGGTTTAACAGCCAGAAGCCTGGCGAAAGGATGCCCCTGGGCCAGGAACTGCTTATTGCCAGCGAAAATAATGCCTCTGCAGAAGATGAGATAGAAATGCTTGCATTTTCTAACAGGAGGGAATCCAGGCAGGTAATAGACAGCCTGCTGAAGGACAATGAGCTGGACATCCTTTTTTCTCTGAGCAATCATCTTTCCTATATATATGCCTCGGCGGGGTACCCGGCTCTTTGTGTTCCTGCCGGATATAAAAGCAATGGCGAACCTGTAGGCGTCACTTTTACATGTTCCCTGGGGGACGAGAGACTTCTTATCAGTGCTGGATGGGGCTATGAACAGGCAACGGGCCACCGGAAAAAAGCAGAGCCTTACAGTTATTGAGATTTAATTCAAAATCGCCAGGAACTGGCCCGGTTTCTCCGGGGAGATATTGTAGAAGGGGCTGTCCTTTACATATCCTCCGCCATCCTTCCATATGCTGAACCAGTAGACAGTTGCGAATGAAAAGGAAGCATTCAGGTGCATCTGGGCTATACCGAAGGGAATGCTCCTTTCATCAAAATAGTTATGGGGGTAAAGGGAATTCTGGTCTTTTACAAAGCTCTCAAGGAGTTTAAGGGAAAGCTCCTGGAGAACCTGCCCCCCGATTAAACAGTCATAGCTGTAGAAACCGTAAAAAAATATCCTTATTTTGGGATTGTGGAACCTCACAAGGCCCTGATATTCCCTTGCAAGAACGGCTTTTCGGTAATCATCAGGGTTCATGTATGAAAGGGGATTATTGATATGGAAGGCATAGGCTGCTATAATGCCGTAACTCCTGCTTAAATCCCTGAAATCCGGTCCTGATTTAATGCTTTTAATGAGCTCTGCTTTCATATGGTCCATAGTGTCTATCAGACCCTGGCGGGTCTTTGCGCTTATATGGGGGTATTGTCCCCCAAGCATGGTTATGCCTTCGGAGAAGGAATCAATGATAATACCCCTGTTGTTGTGCAGAACTGAGGCAAAAAGGGGAGGCATTACACTGATACAGGAGTCAATGAACCATATTTTTACTGATTTATCCAGGTCAAAGGAATGAAAAGCCTGGCTGAACAACAGCATTATAATAATTACGGTAATCTTTAATCTCATAGTTAATCACAAATTTTTCTTGACTAACCTTCAATATAGCATATATGAATGAAAACTACAATTTAATTATTTTTAATAAATTAGGAGGAGATTGGATTGGCTCATAGTAAATCAGCGAGAAAGTCTTTTAACCAGAGTGAGGTTAGAAGGATGAGGAACAAGATGTTCAGGACTGCAGTGAGAACAAAGATTAAAAAGCTTATGATGAATTTTGAAAATATGGATAAAGAACAGCTTTTTGCAAGCTATAAGGATACCATAAAATCTTTGGATAAAGCCGTTACCAAGGGGATATTCCACAAAAATACCGTCGCAAGGAAGAAATCAAGGATATCGAGTAAGGTAGTCCCCCTGATAAAGGATTTATTAAAGGAAAACAAAAAAGAGAAATCTGAATAAATCCCTCTCTCACCATATTCATCAGTTTTATAAGGTTTTTAACTAAAGATTGACATCCAGGCAATTAATGATATTGTTGAAAATGTATGGAAAAATAACAAAATTTACAGAGAGGTTAGGTATATGAAAAGATTTGTCATTTTGTTTCTTGTGCTGGCCATGGTTTTTCTCATGTTCAGCTGCAAGTCCCAGGAAGATAAAAGTAATGAAGAGCTGAAGCAGATCGCTGGCTTTAGAAAGACGGATGAGGCAAGGTATATGGCTGAGCTTGAGGCTTTTATCAAGAAGACTCCTAAGGAGCTTTCGACCTATAAAAAAGCAGTTGCTCTTTTTGTTGACGGTTTTAAGAAGCTTGCCAACGGATGGATAGAGAACGGCAGATATGACCAGGCACTTGAATTCATACGCCAGGGATTGAAATATGATGAAAAGAACAATGAACTCCTTGAGCTGAAAAAACTCTGCGTGGATAAGGGAGATGTTACTGAAGAGGAGATTGAGAGCATCGCAAGGGGAATGACCGACCAGGATGTGGTTCATATACTGGGCAATCCGATGGGCGGACTGGAAAAAAAGATGGATGAGAACCAGACCCCGTATTATATCATGAAGTACATGATAGAAATGAATCCAGAAAAGCTTGTCTTCATTTCTCTTAATGAAAACAAAACCGTTGCCAGGATAAGGTATTATGTAGACAAGGCCTGGGCTGATGAATATCCTGAAAGGAAAGCAAAACCGGTGGTACCTGTAGAAAAGACAGAAAGCACTCAGTAAAAAGCATAAAACCCTGATTTATCAAAAGGGCTGTGAAGGCTTGTATTCACAGCCCTTTTTTTATTATTTGACTTTTCTCCCACTTAACTTATATATCATTTAGGACATTAAAAGGTGGTTTATGAAGGTTATTCTGGCAGGATACAATGTGGACAAAAAGCTTTTGGAAAGCTGTGATGAGAAGGCATGGCCACTGCTTACCCCTGAAGTATTTTCCAGTGCCTATGCAAAGATATCAAGGTCTGCAAAATCCGTACCGGAACTGAGAAAAGAGGCCCTGGGAAATATTGAGAAAGCCAGGAAACTCAATGAAAAGATAATTTTTGATTTCGGCCACTCATCCGTTGCAGAGCATGCTGTTTTTAATATTGATATCCTGGGCATAACCCGACTTGCGCTGGAATACCTTGAATCTGTAAAATACGCTTCCTTTACAGAAAAAAGTCAAAGATATGTTACTTTCGGAAAGGATTTCTACATTCCTCCGGTCCTAAAGGAAAAGGGGCTGGAAAAACAGATAGAGAAAGCGTTCACTAAAGCCTTTGATAACTATAACAGTATTATAAAGGATGTCTTTGACAGTACCAGCAGAAACTTTCCGGAGAAGGAGCACCGGTCTCTCATGCAGAGGATCAAGGAGGATGCAAGGTATATACTGCCCCTTTGCACCAAAACCCAGGCAGGCATGACTGTGAATGCCAGAGCCCTTGAATACATGATTTCCTTCTTATGTTCCCAGGGTATTGACGAGTTGAAGGATCTATCGGATCAACTGCTTAAGATTACCAGGGACATAGCTCCCAGCATTATCAGGTATATAAACCCGGACATGGCCTACTGCCTGCACCATCCGGACAGCATTCCGGCCATGGGGCAAAAGCCCGGGGAAAAGAGCAAAACTGTATACCGGCAGTCCTTTCCGGTACTGGAAAGCCTGGAAGTTTCCCCTGACCTTGATATAAGGATACTGGCCTCCCGTATATTCAGGACATCACGCCTGACTTACAGGCAAGCCTGCAGGCTTGCTGGAAAATTAAGCCGTGAAGAGAAAAGGGAAATATTTGACAGCATTTACAGAAACCTTAATTTTTACCACATGATGCCCAAAGAGTATGAATCCTGCACAGCGGAGTTTGTTTGCACAGTTTCCGCTTCATGCTTTGCCCAGCTCAAGAGGCACAGGGAATCAACAATTATCCCTCAGGACTACAGCTGGGAAAACCCTGTCATAATCCCGGCAGGCATCCTTGAATCAAAACATTCCCGGATGCTGTTCATGGATACGGTAAATACATTCAGGGAGCTATATTACAAGGTTGAGGAAGCATGCGGGGGATATAAGGATTATTTCATGCTTAACTGCAATGCAAGAAGAGTTCTATGCCGGTTTGATATAAAATCCCTGTACAATTTTTTCAGGCTCAGGTCTGATAACCATAGTCAATGGGAGATACGTTATCTATCCAATGAAATACTGGAAAGCCTTAAGGCAGGGAAATATATGGCGATGGAACTGGCCTGCGGAAAAGACCGGTTTCATCTTACAAAAAAAGAAATAGTAAAAGAAAAAGGAGTTAAAAACAATGCTGAAGACTAATGCGGAAAGATTGGTAAAGGTATCAGTTACAGGCGAAATATGCGCTCCCTATACCATGGGGCGCAGTCTTGATATAATCGATTTCCAGGGAAGACAGAGCCTTGCTAATGGTCTGGGGGGCGTGGTCTATAATGTAAGGACAGGGGACAATGTTTACGGATGGGAGGGGGTAGACCATCTTGAGCCCGGGGTATCTCTCAGATCAAAGGAAAAGGAAATACAGCTGCCTTTGAATGTACTGCCCTGCGTCGGCAACAGAGCTTTTATAGTTACTGCAGCCATGGACAATGATGAGCTCAAGCTCAAGGGCAAGAAGGGTATTGTTACCGGGAACCATGCAGGTATTGACGATATCCATGTTTATTTTGAGGAGGATATCATAAAACACCTCATAATTGGGGATAAAATTGCCATATACAGCTACGGGATAGGTTTAAGGCTCATTGATTATCCGGATATAAGGATACAGAAAATTGATCCCGACCTGTTTCTCTCCCTTGGAATAAAAGAAAAAAACGGGGGACTGGAAATTCCTGTTACCCACGCAGTTCCTCCGGAGCTCATGGGTTCAGGTATAGGGACAGGCCATACCAATGTAGGGGATTATGACATACAGACCACATCACATGACGGTGAAGTCAGGGAGGAATTCAGGGACCTGAGGTTCGGAAACCTTGTGGCCCTGATGGACCAGAACTGCAAACAGGGCTTCGGTTATAATAAAGGGTCGATAAGCATAGGCGTGGTAATACACGGGGATTCAAGGATATCAGGGCATGGCCCCGGAGTAACCCCCCTTATATCAGGAACAAAGGAAAATATATCCATCAGGATAGATAAAAACGCTAATATAAAGAATCACTTCGAAAAGCTTTTTAATATCTGATAAAGGCTGTTTCGCATTCATCAAGGAGACTAAATTATGGAGAATATTATTATTATAGGGGGCGGGCCTTCGGGTCTGACTTCCGCCCTTTACATGGCAAGAGCAGGATTTGATCCTCTTGTGGTTGAGGGCCTGAGTGCCGGAGGCCAGCTGGTCATCACTACAGCTGTGGAGAATTTCCCCGGCTTTCCTGGCGGAATAGACGGGCCTAAGCTTATAGATAATATCAGAAAACAGGCCCTGAGATTCAATACCCGCTTCATTACAAGTGATGTGCAGTCGGTCAATTTCTTTTCAGAGCCTTTCACTGTAATGGTGGATGACCGGATAATGGAAACCAGGTCAGTTATCATTGCAACCGGTTCCTCCTCGAGATGGCTCGGTCTGGAATCAGAGCAGAGGCTTATAGGAAGGGGCGTGACTTCATGCGCCACCTGCGATGCACCCTTTTACAGGAATAAAACTGTCGGGGTTGTGGGAGGAGGAGATACCGCCTGTGAAGAGGCCATTTACCTGACCAGGTTTGCTCAGAAAGTATACCTTATTCACAGGAGAGATGAGCTCAGAGCAAGCAAAATTATGGCTGACAGGGTTTTTGCCCAGGACAGGATCGAAATTCTCTGGAACAGCTTGGTTGATGAGGTTCTTGGGCAGAATTCCGTAACGGGTGTCAGGCTCAGGGACACAAAAAGCGGCCGGATGAGAGAGGTGCCCTTTGATGGACTTTTTGTCGCCATAGGGCATAATCCTAATACAGCTATTTTCCAGGGGCAGATAGACCTGGATGACAATGGCTACATAAAGGTCCGGGGATATACAAAAACCAGCATAAACGGCATATTTGCATGCGGTGATGTTGCCGACCCTGTTTATAAACAGGCTATTACAGCTTCAGGTACGGGATGCATGGCAGCTCTTGATGCCATAAGGTACCTGGAAAATTTTCAGGAGGTGAATAAATGACAGCACTTGCTGCAAGAGTTTACAATATTAAAGAATCTGAGACACTAAAGATTAATTCAAAGGTGATTGAGCTTAAAAAAGCAGGCAGGGATATCTGCTCTTTCACGGTAGGGGAGCCCGATTTCCGGACCCCGGATCATATAATTGATGCCTGCAAAAAGGCTCTTGATGATGGTTTTACCAAGTACACGGCCACTGCCGGAATTCCGGAACTCAGAACAGCTGTCAGTGAATATACCAGAAGGAAAAAACATGTCGAATGCGGGATGAAGAATGTACTTATCAGCTCCGGCGCTAAACCCGCTATATTTAATGTTCTTTTCACTCTTATCCAGGAGGGGGATGAGGTCCTTATAATAAAACCCTACTGGGTGAGTTATCCCCCTATTGTAAGCCTTGTAAAGGGAAAGCCGGTGTATGTTGAAAGCCGTACGGAAAACGGGTTTGAGATTGATTTTGATGACCTGTTATCCAAAATTAATAAAAATACCAGGGCCATCATAATTAATTCCCCTTCCAATCCGACCGGGGAAATAATTACAGAGCGCGAACTCCACAGGATTGCAGAAATAGCACTTAGGTACAACCTCTATATTGTTTCTGACGAAACCTACTGTGAACTTATATATGACGGCCATGAGCATACTTCCATAGCATCCCTCTCAGAGGATGTGAAAAAAAGGACAATCATTATTGACAGCTTTTCAAAAACCTTTTCCATGACAGGCTGGAGAATAGGCTATGCTGTCGCCCAGGAGGAAATAATCAGCGCAGGAAACAAGATCCAGGGCCAGATACTCAGCAATCCCACGTCTTTTGCACAAAAAGCGGCTTTAACTGCCATAACGGGATCTTTTGATTTTCTTGAGGGATGGAAAGCCGAGTACGTTGAGAGAAGGGATTATATATATGACAGCCTGAGCCTGGACAGGAATATAATCCTTAAAAAGCCGAAGGCTGCCTTTTATGTATTTCCAGATGTATCCATCTACTATGACAGGCTTGGTCTGGAGGGAGAAGACAACCGCTCCGAGCAGTTTGCATCCCTTCTGCTGGAAGAGAGCGGCGTGGCATGCATCCCCGGGGCTGCCTTCGGCATGGATGATCACATCAGGTTCTCCTATGCAACGGATATGAATACAATAAAGAAGGGAATGGAGAGGGTCAGAAAATTCTTAAATGATATCGGATAAGATATATAATGACCTGTGCAAAATAGTTGAAAAGGAGAATATCAAAAGGGATATTCTGCATAAAAAGTCTTTCAGCTATGATGCTACCGGCATAGAGCATTTTCCCGATTATGTTGTCTTTGCCGGGACAGAGGGGCATATAAGCAGGGTCCTGGAATATGCGGATGATAAGGGGATTCCTGTGACACCCAGGGGGAGCGGGGCTGGTTTTACCGGCGGAAGTGTTCCCTTACAGGGAGGGATCCTTCTGTGCCTGTCAAAAATGAACAGGATACTGGGCTTTGACAGGGACAGCTCCCTGATTGACCTGGAGCCCGGGGTTATTACTGCAGAGATAAACAGATATGCCAGGAAATACGGCTATTTCTATCCTGTTGACCCGGCAAGCATGGAATTTTCAACCATAGGGGGAAATGTTTCTGAAAACGCAGGCGGACCCCGCGCCGTAAAGTACGGGACCACCAAAGAGTATATACTGGGGCTGAATCTGGTTCTTCCCGGAGGGCATATCCTTAAAACAGGCTCAAAAACCATCAAGAATGTGGCGGGTTATGACCTCACATCCCTTATTACTGGCTCTGAAGGGACTCTGGGTATTATCTCAAAAATCTATCTCAGGCTCATTCCCATCCCCGAAGAAAGAAGGATATGCCTTATCCTTTTCAGTGACAAAAAACAGGCTGCAAGGGCAGTAACATCAATAAGATCTGCGGGGATACTCCCTTCATGCCTTGAATTCCTGGATAGAAAGGCCTTTTTATATGCAAAAAAACCCGCCAGTTTCAAGGAACTGAAAAACGTTGATGCCTGCATAGTGCTGGAATGGGACGGCAATAAGAGTTCCATAGGCTACCAGGAGGAAAGAATATTCAGCCTCCTGGATAAAAAGGATATCCTGGGCATCATATTTCCCGGTGAAAATATAACTGAAGATGATATCTGGGCGCTGAGAAGGTCTGTATCCCCTGCCATTGTGAAGCTTGGAAAAAGAAAAATCAATGAGGACATAGTTGTTCCTGTATCCCGGATTCCCGATGCAATTGACCGGATATACCAGATTTCTGAAAAACACGGGATAGATATTGTTAATTTCGGCCATTTCGGCGACGGTAACATACACACGAATCTTATTCTCCGGGAAGATTCAGATGAAGAGAGGCAGAGGGCCGATAAATGCCTTGAGGATATTTTCAGTTATGTGATAAGCATAGAAGGAAGCATCTCCGGGGAGCACGGCA